>CALHPT010000382.1 GCA_938036405.1 uncultured Tannerella sp. | reverse complement strand
TGCGTATTTGAAAGCCCATGCGCAGACGTACGATAGCCTGTTCGTGGCCGACACTGTGAAGATGCCCTATCATTTTGTCACGGCTGAGATTGTCAATAGCAATGTCTCCTCGCTATCGAACTATCTCACCATCGACAAGGGAACTAAAGACGGAGTGAAGGTCGATATGGGCGTTGTCTCTACGCAAGGCGTGGTCGGCATCGTATCGGTGGCGGACGAGCACTACTCTGTCGTCATCTCCGTACTGAACCCCAAGCTGCTCATCAGTTGCAAACTGCTGAATGGAAACTACCACGGGTCGCTCGTTTGGGACGGGCGAGATCCGCGGTACGCCTATTTGGACGATCTGCCTCGCCATGCCATCTTCAAGGAGGGCGATACGGTAGTCACCACTGGATTCTCGACCGCCTTTCCGCCGAACGTTATGGTCGGCACCGTGGCGAAGTTCGAGAAGAAGCAGGATCAGAACTTCTATTCGTTAAAGATCAAGCTGGCCACAGACTTCTCGGCCGTGAAATCCGTACGAGTAATACAGAACGACTTCCGCGAAGAGCGTGAAGCCGTGGAAGAAAAGGCGCGTAGCCTCATAAGTAATAATAAGACAGAATGATTAAGGGCTTGCTCAGAGTCGTGACGTATATCGTCGTGTGCGTGCTGTTGCAGGTGACGGTGCTCAACCACATTCACCTGTTCAACCTCATGACGCCCTTCCTGTACCTCTACGCCATCGCCAAGATCCCCGCTGGATTCACACGCGTGCAGGTCATCTGGATGGCTTTCTTTACGGGACTGCTGGTCGACATCTTTTCAGGCACACTCGGTATGCATGCCGCCGCGTGCACCCTGATCGGCTACTATCGCAACCCCCTCATGCACGCCTTCACCGACAAGGAAATGCTCGAAGATGCCTCGCCCTCTTACATCACCCTGGGCACCGGTGCCTTCATGAAATACATCGTCAGTCTGACGCTCATTCACCATGCGGCTCTGTATGCCATTGAGTCTTTCTCCTTGTTCGATCCTCCTTACCTACTCCTTCGCATCGTATCCAGCACGGCGCTGACTACGCTCTGCCTCTTTGTGGTCGAAGCCTTCCATCCGGAACGTAGAAGTGGAGAACTTTAAGAAATACGCTTACGAGAATCGGCGATTCGTCGTCATCGGTTCCGTCGTCTTCGTGCTGCTCATCTACATCGTGCGGCTGGCTTTTTTGCAGCTTGTAGACAGCAACTACAAGGCGTCAGCCGACAATAACGCCTTCCTCAAGAAGGTACTCTATCCCGCACGCGGCGTCATCTACGACCGCAATGGCCAGTTGCTTGTCTACAACCAACCGGCCTACGACGTGATGCTTATCATGCGTGAGATACAGGCCTTCGACACTCTCGACTTTTGTCGCACGTTGGGCATTACTAAAGAGGTCTTCGATAAGCGCATTGCAGACATCAAGAACAAGAAGCTGAACCCCGGCTACTCTTCCTACGTGCCACAGGTGTTCATGAACCAACTCTCCTCCTACGAGTACGGTGCCCTGCAAGAGAAGCTCTACAAATTCCCGGGCTTCTACATTCAGAACCGTACCATCCGCGAATACACCTATCCCAACGCAGCCCTGCTGCTGGGTAACATCGGCGAGGTGAACCGACGCGACGTCAAAGACGACGGCTACTACAACCAGGGCGACTATGCCGGTCGCGCAGGCGTAGAGCGCTCGTATGAGAAATTGCTCCGCGGAAAGAAAGGTGTTGAGGTACTTCTGCGCGACGCTCGCGGACGCATCAAGGGTCGATTTGAGGACGGAAAGCACGACGAAGTGCCCGTATCCGGCAAGAACCTTACCCTCTCCATCGACATCAATCTCCAGATCCTAGCCGAAAGGCTGCTCAAAAACAAATCGGGCAGCATTGTCATGATCGAGCCATCTACCGGCGAAGTGCTTTGCCTCGCTTCTTCGCCCAACTACGATCCCAACCTGCTTGTCGGCCGTAAGCGTGGGAAGAACTACGCCATGCTGGAGGAAGACCCTAGCAAGCCGCTCTTCGACCGATCCATCATGGCTAAGTACCCCCCCGGATCCACCTTCAAACCCACACAGGGACTCATCTTCCTACAAGAGGGCGTCATCACCCCCGATAAACTTTACTCCTGTGCGCGCGGATACCCCTACCACGGCGGAAAGCCCGCTTGCCACGGACACGGATCGCCGCTGGCACTCGTCCCTGCTATCGCCACCTCCTGCAACGCCTACTTCTGCTGGGGTCTGCACGACATGATCGACAGTCGTCGCCGATACCCTTCGGTACAGGAAGCCCTGGACAAGTGGAAAGACTACATGGTGGCTCAGGGATACGGCTATCAGCTGGGGATTGACTTGCCCGGTGAGCAGCGTGGATACATCCCCAACAGTAAAATCTACGACAAGGTGTACAAGGCGCGCTGGAACTCCAGCACAGTGATCTCCATAGCCATCGGACAGGGCGAGGTGCTCTCCACTCCGCTGCAGATTTGCAACCTGGCCGCCACCATAGCCAATCGCGGATACTACATCGTTCCCCACGTAGTCCGGAAGATAGAGGACGCCCAGCTGGACTCCATCTACACCCACCGCAAATACACCGGCATCGACATGGAACACTATCGCGTCATGGCCCAAGGAATGCGCATGGCCGTCGTTGGCGGTACCTGCCGCGGGCTCAACATGCGCGACATCGAAGTCTGCGGAAAGACCGGTACCGCTGAGAACCCTCGGGGTAAGGACCACTCTGCCTGCATGGCTTTCGCACCCTACAACGAGCCTAAGATTGCCATCGCCGTCTACGTCGAGAACGCAGGTTTCGGCGCACGCATGGCTGTCCCCATGGCACGCCTCATGCTCGAACGATACTTCCACGGCGCACAGGCCAACATCGAGGGCGAAGTGGAATCCATTTCCAACACTGTAGTTAAGGCAGGTAATAACCGTGTACCGAGATAACGAAAGAAGGAGCCTCTGGCTCTCCGTCGACTGGCTGACCATCATCGTCTACGTGCTTATGGTCGTTTGCGGATGGCTCAGCATCTGCGGCGCCAGCTATGAGTATGACACCACCGGACTCTTCGACCCCGCTGGCCGCCCCGGTTCACAGCTCATTTGGATAGGCTCCGCCTTCGTCCTCAGCTTTGTCATACTCATGCTTGAACGCGACATCTACGAGACCTTTGCCTATCTCCTATACGGCCTCATCATCCTACTGCTCATAGCCACCATCTTTCTGGCGCCCGACATCAAAGGCTCCCGCTCCTGGCTTGTGCTCGGCCCCATCCGACTGCAACCCGCCGAGTTTGCCAAGTTTGCCACCGCCCTGGCCCTGGCGCGCCTCATGAACAGCTACAACTTCAACCTCTTTACCCTGCGCAACTTCAGCCTCGTTGTCTTCATCATCCTCCTCCCCATGGGCCTTGTGCTGATGCAGAAAGAGACCGGATCGGCCCTCGTCTTCCTCGCCTTTGCCCTGATGCTCTATCGCGAAGGCATGTCTGGCTACCTGCTGCTGGCCGCCGTCTGCGCCGTTACGTACTTCATCACCGTGATGAAGTTCAACGACACGGACCTCGGCGTCACCCCTGCCGGCGCGCTCATCGTCTCCTGCCTCACGCTCGTCATAGAGATGTTTCTCGTCTCCGGCCTTCGGAACGATCGCCTCACGCTTCGCATCATCCTCTACGGCCTCGTTGCAGCCCTCCTCATTGCCATCATTATCTCGCTTTACGTGCCCGTCAACTTTGTCTGGGTGCTCGTTGGCGTCATCCTCACCTCCAGCCTCATGCTCATCGTGCAGTCCATCGTTAAGCTCAGCTGGCGCTACGCCCTCGTTGCCCTTTTTGCCCTCTCGTCCGTAGCCTTCATGCTCTCCGTCGACTACGTCTTTGACGACATGCTCGAGCCCCACCAGCAGCAGCGCATCCGCGTCTCCCTCGGGCTGGAGGACGACCCCGGCGGATCGGGCTATAACGTCAACCAGTCCAAGATCGCCATCGGCTCCGGCGGCCTGCTGGGCAAAGGCTTCCTCAACGGCACGCAGACGAAGCTCAAGTATGTGCCCGAGCAAGACACCGACTTCATCTTCTGCACCGTCGGCGAGGAGTTTGGCTTCGTAGGCTCCATCGTTGTCCTAGTCCTTTTTGGCATCATGATCGTGCGGCTCATCGTCCTATCCGAGCGACAAGACACCCTCTTCGGTCGAGTCTACGGTTATAGCGTTGCCTCCATCATCCTCTTCCACCTGGTGATCAACGTCGGCATGGTGCTCGGCCTGACCCCCGTGATTGGCATCCCCCTACCTTTCTTCAGCTACGGAGGCTCCTCGCTCTGGGGCTTCACCATCCTCCTTTTCATCTTCCTCCGCATCGACGCCTCACGGAAAGAGGTGTGAGAGGGGGCGGGCGTCTGGGATGCCGGCCAAGTTATCCGGGTACATTGAGGCTACTCCCATGTATTCGGTGTTCAAAGACATCATGAAGTTCTTCTCCGACCTTACCTCGTCCGATCCGTCATCTTCCGGTCGCTCGTCGTCCACCCCAGCCCAATCGCCCAAGCGTCGTCAGGAGCAAACATCCACGCCCGCCCGTTCTTCGCAACCCGAACCAGCGGCGCAAGAGGAAGGGCCCGCCCCGGAAGAGAAGACAGAGCCCGCCCCCGCATCGGATACCGAATAAGGCACGCGCCGGGGGGACTCTCAATATCTTCCCGCGGCGGGGACGGCGGCTTCTTGAAAATGCTCTTCGCGCGGCGGAAAGCGTTTTTTGGAGAATTTGCCCCATTTCCCGCGGCGGGAAGCCACAGGGTTGTTGTACTCGCTTCCCGCCACGGGAAAT
>CALHPT010000381.1 GCA_938036405.1 uncultured Tannerella sp. | reverse complement strand
GCCCCCCTCCCTGTCTTCTTTGCGCATTCTCCTACTTTCGCCCCGCTTTTTTCACCCCCTCAATCCATCAAACTACGCATTAATGAAGCAAGCTATTGCCATCACCTACATCCTCGTCGTGGCTACGATGGCCACGGCCACGTGGATCGAACATCTCCGCGGAACTGAATTTGTCGCCCAGCATCTCTACGGCGCTTGGTGGTTCACGCTGCTCTGGGCCCTACTGGCGGCCCTGGGCGTGGCGTGGATCGTGAGGCGACGCGTCAGGCGGTGGAGCACACTGCTGCTGCACGCCGCCTTCGTCGTCATCCTCTTCGGTGCCCTGCTGACACACCTCACGGCCTCGCGCGGCATCGTCCACCTCCGACAGGGCACACCCGTCGACACCTACCTCGCCGACCGGCCCGACGGCTCCACCGAGGATCGACAGCTGCCCTTCCGCATCACCCTCGACAGCTTCCGCGTACACTACCACGCCGGCACCACGGCCGAGCGCGACTACACGTCGCACTTCACCATTAGCGACGGACAGTCCACCCTCCGCGGCGAGGTAGCCATGAACCGCATCTTCACCTTCCGCTCCGTCCGGCTCTACCAGAGCGCTTACGACCCCGACATGGCCGGCAGTTACCTGGCCATCAACACCGATCCCTACGGCATTCCCGTCACCTACACCGGCTACGGGCTACTCTTCGCCGCCCTCGTCGGACTGCTCATCGACCCGCGCGGCACCTTCCGCCGACTGCTCTCCGACGCCCGACTGCGTCGCGGTGCCTTCGTCCTGCTCACCCTCACCTCCCTGGCCGGACACGCCGCAGCCGACCCCCTGATCGTGCCCCGCGAGACGGCCGACCGATTCGGACGACTTCACCTCTTATATAGCGACCGCATCGCCCCCGTGCAGACGTTCGCCATCGACTTCACGAAGAAGCTTTACGGCCGCGCCTCGTACCGCGGACTGACGGCCGAGCAGGTGCTGATGAGCCGCCTTTTCGATCCCCGCGGATGGGACGCCGAGCCGATGATCCGTGTCAAGGACGCCGCCCTACGCCGTCGGCTGAACCTGCCACAATACGCGTCCGTCAACCAGTTTTTTGCGCCCGGACGGGGCTATATCCTGGGCCGTTACCTGATGGAGTACGAGCAGGGCAATCAAGACGCCTTCCACCGTGCCTGCGCCGAGATGGACGCAAAGATCCGCCTCATCATGTCCCTGCGCGACGGATCGGCTCTCGCGCTCTTCCCTCACGCTGACGCCCACGGTGCCGTCCGCTGGCGTCACCCCGCCTCACCGCTTGCCCCCGGCGAGTTGCCCCGCATGGACGAGCTCTTCCTGCGCAGCTATCTCAGCCTGCTCCGCGAGCCGATCGCCACGGCCGACTTTGCCTCTGCCAACATCCTGATCGAGAAGCTCGACAAGTATCAACGCATGCACGCCGGCAGCACCCTCCCCCCGCCCACGGCCGAGCGCGCCGAACGCCTCACGAACGCCTTCCCCTTCGCCACGGTGCTCTTCATCGTCAACCTCACGGTCGGACTCCTGGCGATGCTTTACACCATCCGACGGCTCGTCCGGCGGCACGACGCACCACGCGCCGATCGCCTCGTCCGACGCGCCACGCTCGGCCTACTTCTCCTCTCCTTCGCCGCGCTGACCCTCTACGAGGTGCTCCGCTGGATCGTGGCCGGCCGCGCGCCCGTGGCCAACGGTTACGAGACGATGCTGCTCATCGCCTGGTTCGTCCTCCTTTTCGCCTTCGTGGCCGGACGCCGCTTCCCCATCGCCCTCCCCTTCGGCGCGCTCATCTCCGGCTTCTTCCTTCTGGTCAGCCACCTGGCCCTGATGGATCCGCGCATCACGCCCCTCATGCCCGTCCTCGGTTCGCCGCTGCTCAGCCTGCACGTCTCCGTCATTATGATGGCCTACGCGCTGCTTAGCCTCACGTTCATCTGCGCCCTCACCGCCCTCCTACTGGCCGCCATCGGCCGCCGCGATCCGGAGCGCACGGCCGAGCGTATGGACGCGCTGCGCCTCCTCTCGCTCCTCTTCCTCTACCCCGCGCTCGTCACGCTCGGCGTCGGCATCTTCGTCGGCGCCATTTGGGCCAACGTCTCGTGGGGCACATATTGGAGCTGGGACCCGAAGGAGACGTGGGCCTTGATCACGTTCATGGTTTACGCCGTCGTCATCCACACCCACACTTGGCCCGCCTTCCGTCGCCCGATGGCCTATCACGTCTACCTCCTCCTCTCCTTCCTCACGCTGCTAATGACCTACTTCGGCGTCAACTACCTGCTCGGCGGCATGCATTCCTACGCCTAACTCCGGCCCCTCGTCCGGCGCTTGGGGCTGGGGCCTCCGCGTGTCACACTGCGAATTCGCCCCCTCTTTCCGCCCGATTGTACCATACAATTGACCCAAAAGCTTCGCCCGATTGTACGATACAATTGGCCCAAAAAGTTTT
>CALHPT010000380.1 GCA_938036405.1 uncultured Tannerella sp. | reverse complement strand
AGCTCGCTGTAAGCGGTATACTGCGTGCCTGCACCGTCGACGAAAGCGACGGCTTCGAGCTGTCCCTTCGTGATCGTGCCCGTCTTGTCGAGCGCCACGACCTGCACTTGGCCCGCTCGCTCGAGCGCCTCGGCCGTCTTGAAGAGGATGCCGTGACGCGCACCGAGTCCGCTGCCCACCATGATCGCCACGGGTGTAGCTAACCCGAGGGCACACGGACAACTGACCACCAAGACGGCCATGCCGCGCGAGACGGCCGTCCCCACATCTGCCCCGACGGCCAGCCACACGCCCACCGTGATGAGTGCGATCAAGATGACGGCTGGCACGAAGATGCCCGACACGCGGTCGGCCATCTTGGCGATCGGCGCCTTGCCCGACGAGGCGTCGCTGACCATGCGTATGATCTGCGCCAGCGTCGTGTCGCGCCCGACGCGCTCCGCCCGGCAACGCAGATAGCCCGAACGATTGACCGTAGCGGCCGAAACACGATCGCCCGGCGACTTGTCTACGGGCAGGCTCTCGCCCGTCAGCGCCGACTCGTCCACGGCCGCCGTGCCCTCCGTGATGATGCCGTCCACGGGGATATGCTCGCCGGGGCGCACGGCAAACGTGTCGCCGACGCGCACCTGCTCGATGGGCACCGTCACCTCGCGGCCGTCGCGCACCAGCGTGGCCGTCTTCGGAGCCAGCCGCATGAGGCTCTTCAGCGCGTCCGTCGTCCGACCCTTAGCGCGCGCCTCGAGCAGCTTGCCGAGCGTGATGAGCGTAAGGATCATGGCGCACGTCTCGAAGTAGAGCGCATGCAGCCCCGCATAGGCGTCGGCCGTGCGCCCGTCCATCAGCGCGGCGGACATGGCAAAGAGGCCGACAAGACTGTAGACGAAGGCTGTGCCCGATCCTAAGGCCACGAGCGCATCCATGCCCGGCGCACCGTGCAGCGTGCCCTTGTAACCGGAAATGAAGAAGCGCCCATTGATGATCATCACAGCCATGGCGAGCAGCATCTGCACGATACCGACGGCCATCGGGTTGCCCGCAAGCGCCGCAGGGAGGGGCAGGCCAAGCATCGAGTGGCCCATCGCCGTGTACATCAAAAGAAGGAGCAAAAGCAGGGAGGCGACGAGGCGCCGACGGAGGGCGGGCGTCTCACGGTCGGCCAGGGGATCGTCGGGCGACTTGTCCGCAGGCGCATGTGGCTCTTCGGTCGCCTGCTCCGCGGCGTCATAGCCCGCCTTGCGCACGGCGGCTACGATGGCATCGGCCGTAGCTGTGCCCTCGACCACCATCGAGTTTGTCAGCAAGTTGACGGCCACAGACGACACGCCCTCGACGCGCGACACGGCGCGCTCCACATGGGCGCTACAGGCCGAACAGGACATGCCATCGACGGAGAATTGTTTCGTGGGATTCATATCTATACGTAGTTAGGGGGAGTAATAAGTAGTAAGCAGGAATAAGAGGTAGTAAAAAGCACCCCGACGGGGTGTCGGACTCAAAAACAGACCGCCGCTGGCACCCCGACGGGGTGTCGGACCCAAAAACAGACCGCCGCTGGCACCCCGACGGGCTGCGCGGTCAAAAACAGACCGCCGCTGGCACCTCGACGGGCTGCGCGGTCAAAAACGCGGCCCGTTTTTCACAGTTCTTGGGTGCGCGGTCAAAACGGCGGCCCGTTTTTCACCTTTCTTTACTGCGCGGTGAAAAAGGCGGCGCCGAAAGCACTGCGACGGGCTGCGCGGTCAAAAAGGCGGGGACATACACAACTAAAAAGACGGGGAGCACAGGGCAAAGATCGTGCCCCGACTCCCCGTCCTGTCGTTTGGTGGTTCACTCCCACTCGATCGTCGCGGGCGGCTTGGAACTGATGTCGTAGACGACGCGATTGACACCCTTCACCTTGTTGATGATCTCGTTCGAGACCTTGGCCAGGAAGTCGTAGGGCAGTTGCGCCCAGTCGGCCGTCATGGCGTCGGTGGAGGTGACGGCGCGCAGGGCGATGGTGTTCTCATACGTCCTTTCGTCGCCCATCACGCCGACGGAGCGGATCGGCAGCAGGATGGTGCCGGCCTGCCAAACCTCGTCGTATAGCCCCCACTCGCGGAGGAGGGAGATGTAGATGTCGTCGGCGTCTTGGAGGATGCGCACCTTCTCGGGCGTCACCTCGCCGAGGATGCGTATGCCGAGGCCCGGGCCGGGGAAGGGGTGACGCTTCAGCAGGTGGGGCATCATGCCCAGTTCAGCGCCCACGCGTCGCACCTCATCCTTGAAGAGCAAACGCAGCGGCTCGACGAGCTTCAGCTGCATCTTCTCCGGCAGGCCGCCCACGTTGTGGTGACTCTTGATCACCGTGCCCGTGACGGAGAGCGACTCGATGACGTCTGGGTAGATCGTGCCCTGACCGAGCCAGCGTATGTCGTGCAGCTTGTGCGCCTCCTCGTCGAAGACGTCGATGAAGCCCCGGCCGATGATCTTACGCTTCTGCTCGGGGTCGGTGACACCGGCCAGCTCGCGGTAGAACTTCTCCTTGGCGTCGACGCCGATCACGTTCAGTCCGAGATGCTCGTAGTCGCGGAGCACGTTCTCAAACTCATTTTTGCGGAGCAGGCCGTGGTCGACGAAGATGCACGTCAGGCGGCTGCCGATGGCGCGGTGGAGCAGGACGGCCGTGACGGACGAGTCGACGCCACCGGAGAGCGCCAAGATGACGCGATCGTCGCCGAGCCGAGCCTTCAGTTCGGCCACGGTGGATTCGATGAAGGAGGCCGGCGTCCAGTCGCGGGCGCAACCGCACTGGGTGAGGAAGTTGTCGAGCAGACGCGTGCCGCCCTCGGTGTGGAAGACCTCGGGGTGGAACTGTACGCCCCAAGTCTGCTCGCCATCGACGCGGAAGGCAGCCGCCTCCACATCGTCCGTGCGGGCAATGACGCGGAAGGTGTCCGGCAGCCGTGTGATCGTGTCGCCGTGCGACATCCACACCTGCGATCCGGCCCGGATGCCGTCAAGCAGAGGATCGTGGGCGTCGACCTCGGCTAGGAGTGCGCGGCCGTATTCGCGCGTGGCGGCCGACTCGACGCGTCCTCCGGCCGTAGCGGCCAGCAGTTGTGCGCCGTAGCAGATGCCGAGCACAGGGTATCGCCCGCGTAGGGCCGCCGTATCGATCCGGAAGGCGTCGGGGTTATTCACCGAATAGGGGCTGCCGGAGAGGATGACGCCGCGGACCGTGGGGTCGTCGGCCGGGAAGCTGTGGTAGGGCAGGATCTCGCAGTAGGTGTTGAGCTCGCGGATGCGGCGGCCGATGAGCTGCGTGGTCTGCGAGCCAAAGTCGAGGATGATGATCTTTTCGTGCATATCTAAATGAGTAGTTATAAGTAGCCAGAGGAAGCGTGAGGGGTGGCAATAAGTAGCCCGAGGGTGCCCCCTTTCGCTTTATGGGCGACAAAGATAGTCGGGGCGGCCCTTGTGGTTGCCGGTTTATCTTTGCCGCCTATAACATATTACTCACTATAACACACCCCAAAGACATGAATCCGGAGGATAAAGAGATTAGGAAACGCACGCTACTCATTATGGTCATCATCGTCGTCGTCATCGCGCTGATCGGCGTCAGCTATATCGTCTTTCATCAACGCAAACAGATGGACGACATGACCGAGCTTTTCGCCATCGAAAAGGAACAACTCACGGACGAATACGCCGAACTGTCTCTGCAATACGAAGGCTACAAGTTCAGCGTCGGCAACGATTCGCTCGTGGCCCTGCTGACTACGGAGCAGATGAAGGTGCAACGCCTCATGGAGGAGCTCCGCACGGTCAAGGCCACCAACACGCGCCGCATCACCGAGCTGAAGCGCGAGCTGGAGACGCTCCGCAAGATCATGCGAGGCTATGTGATCCAAATCGACTCCCTCAACGCCGAAAACGGTCGCCTGCGCAACGAGAACGAACGCGTCACAGAGCAATATCGCCAGGCCTCCTCGGCCGCGGCGCAGCTTACGCGCGAGAAGGAGCACCTCACCGAGCGCGTCACGCTGGCCAGCCGACTCGAAGCCTCCGCCATCGCCGTCCGCCCCATCACCTCGCGCGGTAAGGACGCCAAGAAGATCGATAAGATCGCCCAGCTCGTCGTCTCCTTCCACGTGGTCAAGAACATCACCGCGCCCACGGGCGAAAAGACCATCTATGTCCGCATCATGCGCCCCGACGACGCCATCCTCACCAAATCCAACTCGGGCACCTTCGCCTTCGAGAATCGCAACATCGGTTACTCCATGAAGCGCACCGTGGAGTATGGCGGCGAGGACTTGCCCGTGGTCATGTACTGGGACGTGGAGGAATACCTCTCGCCCGGCACCTACCGCGTCGACATCTTTGCCGACGGCCACCTGATCGGCCGCCGCTCCTTCACGCTCCAGAACTAACGGGGGCGCCTACGGACGCCGGCGAAGTCTGGGCCGGGTACGGGTGCGTGCGGTGAGACCGGTCCTTCCCGCCGCGGGAAACCGTTTTCCAACTTCAAAAAGTCATTTCCCGCGGCGGGAAACCGTTTTTCAACTTCAAAAAGTCATTTCCCGCGGCGGGAAGCGGGTATGACGACTCCAAGGCTTCCCGCGGCGGGAAGGAATGCCCCCTCCCCCCCAAAAAAATATCTCCCAAACTGTAACCTGACGTACCTTTCCCGCGTCTATCTATCACCGGCGGGCACATTGTCCGCCCCTCATCTTTCTCTAACTACTACATTCACCCACCAATGATTATCCGACTACAAGGAATCAACAAGACCTACTACAACGGCGCCCCGCTGCATGTGCTCAAAGGCATCGACCTCGGCATCGAACGCGGCGAGATGGTCTCCATCATGGGCGCCTCCGGGTCGGGCAAGAGCACCCTGCTCAACATCCTCGGCATCCTCGACACTTACGACTCGGGCGAGTATTACCTTGACGACCTGCTTATCCGTGACCTCAGCGAAAGCCGCGCCGCCGAGCTACGCAATCGCATGATCGGCTTCATCTTCCAGTCCTTCAACCTCATCTCCTTCAAAAACGCGATGGAGAACGTGGCCCTGCCGCTCTACTATCAGGGGGTGCCGCGCCGGCAGCGCAACGCCATGGCGCTGGACTACCTCGAGCGTGTCGGCCTCCGCGACTGGGCCGAGCACCTGCCCAGCGAGATGTCCGGCGGACAGAAGCAACGCGTGGCCATCGCCCGCGCACTCATCGCCCGCCCGCAGGTGATCCTGGCCGACGAGCCCACGGGCGCGCTAGACAGCAAGACGACCGTCGAGGTGATGGAGCTCCTACGCGCCGTCAACCGCGAAGGCATGACGATGGTCATCGTCACCCACGAACCCTCCGTGGCCGAAGCTACCGACCGCGTGGTGCACGTCAAGGACGGACTGATCGTGGCTAATGATTGAGCTTGGCCTACTTCCTACTACCGCGGCTTTAGCCGCATAACTACCCGGCCGAAGGCCGTAACTACCGGGCGACCACAAGCAGCGCCCCTACTACCTATAAGATTTTATGTTCGACTTCGACGACATTCGTGAGATCCTCAGCACGATGCGCAAGAACCGCTTGCGTTCCTTCCTCACGGGCTTCTCCGTGGCCTGGGGCATCTTCATCCTGATCATCCTGCTGGCCGCCGGCAACGGCCTGCGCAACGGCGTGATGTACAACTTCAGCAACTTCTCCGCCAACCGCGTCGAGGTGTGGCCCAACTACACCACCAAGCCCTGGCAAGGCATCCGCGAGAACCGTCGCCTGACCTTCCGTAATGGAGACTTAGCACACCTGGCCACCGACTTCCCCGAGGTGGAGCACTACTCCGGCCGCATCGACCACAGCGACACCTTGGCCTACGATAAAGAATACGTGAATGGCAACCTGAGCGGCGTCGCGCCCGCCTATGCCGCGATTGACTTCATCGTCCCCACTCGCGGACGCTTCATCAACGAGATCGACATGCAGCAACACCGCAAAGTGATCGTCCTCAGCCCACGCATGGCCGAAGTACTCTTCCGCGAGGACGATCCCATCGGGCGCTACGTGCGCATCGGCCGCATGATGTTTCAAGTGGTCGGTGTCTATCGCGACAAGGAGATGAACAACAACAAGCCCGCCTACATCCCCTTCACCACCGCCCAGCAACTCTATCGCAGTGGCACCCAGGTGGACGAACTGATCTTCACCGTCCGCGGCATCAAGTCGGAGGAAGAGAACGCCGCCTTCGAGCAACACTTCCGCACCGCCATGGCCCTCCGCCACCGCTTCGACCCCTCGGACACGGGCGCCCTGGGCATGTGGAACACGGGCGACGACTTCCGTATGCTGAACCTGATCATGAACGGCCTGATGATGTTTATCTGGATCGTCGGTATCAGCACCCTCATGGCCGGCATCGTGGGCGTGAGCAACATCATGCTTGTGACCGTGCGCGAACGGACACGTGAGTTCGGCATCCGCAAAGCCATCGGCGCCGGCCCTGCCTCCATCCTGCGGCTCATCATCATCGAGTCCATCCTTGTCACCACGCTCTTCGGTTACGTGGGCATGGTGGCCGGCATCGGCGTGACCGAAGGCATCGATTACGTGATGACGATAGCCGGCATGAACGCCGACACGGGCGGTGGCCCGGACAACTTCTCCATCTTCCGCCACCCGACGGTCAACCTCGGCATCGCCACCTCGGCCACCGTGCTACTCATCATTGCCGGCGTCGTAGCCGGATATTTCCCCGCCCGCAAAGCAGTCCGTATCCCAGCCGTTGAGGCCATGAGAAGTGAATGACGAATAATGACCGGGTACATGAACGCTATCGGAGTTCTTAGTTGTTAGATTTTAATTCAATGAGCAATATGCTTTTCGACGCAGATAGATGGACAGAGATATGGGTCACCATCACCCGCAACAAGACGCGCAGCCTGCTGACCTGCTTCGGTGTCTTTTGGGGCATACTCATGCTGGTCATCCTCCTCGGGCTTGGCTCGGGGCTCAAAAATGCCATCCTTAAAAACACCGATGGATTCGCCACGAACTCCGTCTTCTTCATTGCCGACCGCACCGGCGAGTCTTACCGCGGCTTCAACAAAGGACGCCAATGGGAGATCCGCAACCGTGACTTAGAGAGCATCCGCCGCGAAGTAACCGGGCTGGAGGCCATCTCGCCCATCCTGTGGGGCGCGCGGAAGGAGAAGAACGTCGTCTATGGCCAACTCGCCGGCACATATAACGTGAAAGGAGTCGACCCGGCCTACTTCCGCATCGAGGCGCAGCGCGTACTCTTCGGCCGACTGCTTAACGAGATCGATGCCCGCGAGAAACGCAAAGTCTGCCTCATCGGATCGCGCATCAACGAGACCCTCTTCCGCAACGAGAACCCCTGCGGCCGATACGTCCGCGTCAACGGCATCTACTACCAGATCGTGGGAGTCGTCAAGCAGCGGGCGCGGGTGAACATCGGCGGACGGTCGGAAGAGAGCGTCTTCCTGCCCTTCACCACCATGCAGCAGACGCTGAATCAGGGCGACGTGATCCACTTCCTGGCCGCCTCCGCCTACAAAGACGTATCCATACAGCGCATCATCGACGATGTCACCGGCATCCTCTGCCGGCAGAACAGCATCTCCCCGACCGACAAGCAGGCCGTGATGGTGATCAACCTCGCCGAGCAGTTCGCCACGTTTCTCATGCTCTTCACCGGCATCGACGCACTGATCTGGCTCGTGGGCATGGGCACACTCCTGGCCGGCGTGATCGGCATCAGTAACATTATGATGGTGACGGTCAAGGAGCGCACGCGCGAGATCGGTGTGCGTCGCGCCATCGGTGCCCGTCCGCGCGACATCATCTCGCAGATCATGAGCGAGAGCCTCGTACTGACAGCCATGGCCGGCATGATCGGCCTCAGCGTAGGCGTCTTCATCATCGACATCATCGACCGCATCCTCAGCGCCCAGCCCGGCGACGATGCGGCGCTCGTTCACCCCGGCGTACACATGGGCACCGCCGTAGCCGCCACCATCGTGCTGCTTGTGTGTGGTCTATTGGCCGGACTTATCCCTGCCTGGCGGGCTATGCAGATTAAAGCGATAGATGCGATCCGCGATGAATAGGGGGAGACTTTGTATAGCAGCGCATCTGCTGCGTTTCCTGCGACAAGCTCAGGCTCGGTCACATACTTATGTATGCTCCCTTCGCCTTCGGTCTTGGACGCCTTGCATCTGCACTACTCTCCAAAGTCTCCTCACGCCCCAAACCGTTCATTTCCCCAACTGTGAGTTGTTAGTTTTTAGATTTTAGTTTTCAGCTTATGAATAATCGAC
>CALHPT010000379.1 GCA_938036405.1 uncultured Tannerella sp. | reverse complement strand
GTGCTCTGTTGTAAGCTCAAAAAGCAAGACGGTCGGCGACGGTTTACCTCCCTATCTACTGCGGTGAAGAAGGTGGGCGTCGTTTTCGAATCAGAGAAAATTCCCGATTACCGCATGGAAGCCTATATCGCGACGACCTTGAAAGGGCGTTCGATGACGGCTGACCGAAAGGTGGCTGCTATGCTGAACGAATTTGTCGGTAATGACCCGTCGCGTCTGCATCAGATCTTGGATAAGTTGCAGATCCTCTTGGCCAGTCAGGCGGACAAGACAATCACGCCGGAGCTGATCGAGCAAAACGTCGGGATCAGCAAGGATTACAACAACTTTGAGCTGCTGCATTCCATCGTCGAGCGCGACACGCTGCGGGCGCACCGGATTGCGAGGTACTTTGACAGTGATCAGGTGAATCACCCGATACAGATGACGCTGCCCGTGCTCTTCAACTACTTCACCAACCTCCTGATCTGCTACTACGCCAAGGATCGTTCGGAGCGGGGACTGATGCAGACCTTGGGGCTTCGCTTCCCGGTACAGGCGCGTGACTACGTGACGGGCATGAAGAACTATAAGGCCATGAAGGTCTTCCATGTGATTCACGACATCCGTTTGGCCGACGCGCAGTCGAAGGGGGTGGATGTGACTTCGTCTATGACCGATGGCGAGATCCTCAAGGAACTGTTGCATCGCATCATGCACTGACGCGGAGTCAATCGAGTACTTGTTTGAGGCCGGGGAAGTTTACTTGGTACCCGGCCAAACTTCGCTGGCGGCCGAAGCCGCCCCGTCGATCAGAAATACGAAGAGCCCCCGCAACCAGTGCGAGGGCTCTTTTTTCGTGTGTAGGAGGCCGGCGTAAAGTGCGATAACGCTACTGCGCTCCGCCACCGAGCGCTTGGTAAAGCGTGATGACGGACGAGATCTCGTTGTAGCGGTTCGTCAGTCGGGTCAGTCGGGCGGCCAGGAGGCTTTGCTGCGCGGTGAGCACCTCGAGATAGGTGGCCGATCCGTGCTCCATGAGCAGCGTGGTAGCCTTGACGGCGCGCTCGAGCGAGGCGACTTGCTTGTCGTAATACTCCGCCTTGGCCTGGTAGGTCTGCATCTGAGTCAAAGCGTTATTGACCTCCATGCCGGCGTTGAGTAGCGTCTGGCGGAAGGTGAGCGCGGCCGACTCCTGTTCGGCGCGGGCGATTCGCAGCTGTGCGCGCAATCGGCCATTTTGGAAGAGGGGTTGCGTGAGCGACGCGACGGCCGACCAGATGAAATTACTTGGGTTGGTGATGGCTGCCCCTGCGCTGCTCGTCCAGCCGGCCGTTCCGCTCAGCGTGATGGAGGGGTAGAAGGCCGCACGGGCGGCGTTAGTCGCATAGAAGGCGGCGGCCAGACTCTGCTCGGCGCGCATCACGTCCGGACGCTGCGCCAGAAGCGAGGCCGACAGCCCGACGCTGAGCGAAGCGGGCATTTGCCAGGCGTCCATCTCGCCACGCTCCACGGCGTGAATGCTGTCGCCCAACAAGACGGCCAACCGATTCTCCGTCTCGCGGATTTGCTGGCGGAGGGAGAGCACAGAGGCGCTGACGCTGTACCAGTTGGCCTCGGACTGCGACACGGCGGCGTCGTTGTATCGCCCGGCGGCCATCAGCGCGCGCATGGTCTCGACGTTCTTCTGCCAGTTGGCGGCCGTCTCTTCGGAGATCTTCAGCTGCTCGTCGAGCATGGCCAACGTATAATAATAGGTAGCGATGCCGGAGACGACTTGCGCTTGCACCGCCTGTCGGTAGGCCTGGCTGGCCATGAGTAGCGTCCGGGCGCGCTGGCGGGCGTTGCGGAGGCTGCCGAAGACGTCGAGCTGCCACGAGGCCGTCAGCGGGAGGCGATACGTCTGCGAGGGCGCGCCGCCGTCTACGCCGCTGATCGTGGCCTGAGGCGCCAGCGCAAAGGCGGGTAGGAAGGCCAGGTTGGCCGCCGAGAGCGACGCCTCGGCCTGCTCCACCTGCAGGTGCGCCCGACCGAGATCCGTGTTGTTACGCAGTCCGCGCTCGATGAGCGCCTGGAGGCGGACGTCGGTGAAGACGTCGCGCCAGGGTAGGCGCCCCAAGTTCGATGTATCGCCGTCGGGCTTTTCGGCGTTGCCATAGAGGCCGTCCGTGCGGACACTGTCGGGGCGTTGATAGTTCGTGTAAATGCCGCAGCTGGTCAGTATTAATGCTGCGGAAAGAGTCGGGAGGACTCTCTTCATCCATATCGTTTTCATTATTCTGCTGTGTTATCCGTGTGTGATGCGTTGCGCTCATTCAGGCTCCGCTCGCGCTCCAACTGCACCTGCACGTCCGCCTCTTTGCGCATAGCCGGGCGCACCTTCTCTTGCATGAACTCGAAGGCGATGTAGAGCACCGGCACGAGGAAGAGCAGGGCGAGTGTGCCGACGATCATGCCGCCCACTACGCCCGTTCCGAGCGAACTGTTGCCGTTGGCGCCAGCGCCGGACGAGAACATGATCGGGAGCATACCGAAGATCATCGTCAACACCGTCATCAAGATCGGGCGGAGGCGCACCTGCGCGGCCGAATAGGCAGACTCGATGATGCCCATGCCTTGGCGGCGCCGCTTGATGGCATACTCGGTGATCAGAATGGCCGTCTTGGCCAGCAGCCCGATGAGCATGATGACACCCGTCTGCAGGTAGATGTTGTTCTCCAGCCCGAAGAGCTGTGCGAAGAGGAAGCTGCCCATCAGTCCGCACGGCACGGAGAGGATGACGGCGAAGGGGATGAGGAAGCTCTCGTAGAGGCACGAGAGGATGAGGTAGATGAGCACCACGCAGATGCCGTAGATCAGAAGCGTAGAAGCGCCGCCGCTCTCCGATTCCTCGCGCGAGATGCCGCTGTATTCGTAGCCGTAACCCTGCGGCAGAGCCTGCTCGGCCACCTCCTCGATGGCCCGCATGGCCTCGCCGGTAGAGTAACCGTCGGCTACGCTGACGTTGGCCGTGATGGCGGAGTAGAGATTGAAACGCGTAGCCACCTCGGGGCCCATCACCTGTTTGAGGGTGACGAATTGGCCGATCGGAGCCATCTCCGTGCCGTTGCGGACGTAGAGGCCGTCGAGCGATTGCTGGTTCAGGCGATACTTGAGGTCGGCCTGCATCATGACGCGGTAGACCTTGCCGTACTGGTTGAAGTTGGAGACGTACGCACCGCCGCAGTAGGCGCTAAGGACGCTGAGCACGGAGGAGGGCGAGATGCCGGCGCGTTTGCATTTGGCGGCGTCCACATCGATGCTGTACTGCGGGAAGTTCATGGCGTATGAGGTGTAAGCCATCGCGATCTCGGGGCGTTGGTTGAGGGCGCCGAGGTATTGCATGGCGGTCTGGTAGAACTTCGTCATGTCGCCGCCCGTCTTGTCCTGGAGGTTCAGGCTGACGGCGTTGCCCATGCCGTAACCGGGGATCATTCCCGGCTGGAAGGCGAAGATCTGCGCCTCCTTGATGGTCTGTAGTTGCACCATCAGCTTGCCCAACACGGCGTCCGAGCTGTGCGCGCGGCCTTTGCGTTCGCTCCAATCCTTGAGGCGGACGATGAACATGCCGTATGACGCACCCTGCCCGGACATCAATCCGTAACCCGCCACACGCGTATAATGCTCTACCTCGGGTGCCGTCTTGACGATGGCTTCAGCCTTTTCGAGCGCCTTCATCGTCATGCCCAGTGAGCTACCGGGCGATACGCTGACGTTGATCATCACCACGCCCTGGTCTTCTTGCGGCACGAGGCCGGTCTTCGTCGTCTTCATAAAGTACACCAGCAGCCCCACAGCGCAGGCCAGTGCGGCCCACGTCATCCAGCGGTGGTGGATGAAGAACATGACGCCCTTCTTGTACTTACCCATCACGGCGTTGAACGAGGCATTGTAAGCCGCCTTCACCCGACCGTTGAAGCTCTTGGCGCTCTTCGTGCCGTCGGCCGGGCGCATGATCATGGCGCAGAGGGCGGGGCAGAGCGTGAGTGCGTTGATGCACGAGATGCCGACGGCCGTAGCCATCGTAATACCAAACTGGGTGTAGAAGATGCCCGACGTGCCGCCCATGAAGGTCACGGGGATGAACACGGCCATGAAGACGATCGTACACGTGATGACGGCCATCGTCACGTCGCCCATCGCATCCTTCGTGGCTTGGTAAGGCGACTTGTAGCCGATGTCGAACTTCGACTGCACGGCCTCGACGACGACGATCGAGTCGTCCACCACCGTACCGATGGCCAGCACAAGGGCGAATAGCGTCAGGCTGTTGATG
>CALHPT010000378.1 GCA_938036405.1 uncultured Tannerella sp. | reverse complement strand
TCACGGGCTACACCCGGCGCACCTCGCAAGACATGCGCGACGCCGCCCTCCTGGCCTGGGTCTACGCCGGGCTGCCGGTGCGCATCAAGTAAGCCCGTCTTCCCTCCCTGAGCTGGAGAGATTTTGGTGGTCTTACCTTTGACGCCAACAACAACCAGCAGAGGGCCGTCGCGCACCTCCCAACACCCGGCAGAAGCCCACGGCGACCCTCTCCTTTTGATTAAACAAACAACCATTACAACACATGGCACGATACAATGAAGACATTGCCAAGCGCCTCTGTCAGCACCTGGCCGAGGGGGAGCCCGTGTGGAGTGCTTGCCGAAAGGAGAAGATCTGCAAGGACACCTTCTACCGATGGACAAAGACGAAGCCCGACTTTGCCGCGGCGGCCGCTGAGGCACGCGAAAAAGGCTATGAAAGGGTGGGCGAAATAGCCAATCAGACCCTCATCAAGCTCCTCACCGGCTACGACGTCGTTGAGGAGCGCACCGTCACCGTAGACACCGGGAAGAAGGATGAAAACGGCAAACCGATCACCCGCGTCAAGGAATACGTCAAGACTACGAAGCACATACAGCCCAATGCCGCCGTGGTCATCTTCACCCTCTGCAACCGCGACCCGGAGCACTGGAAGAATCGCCGCGAGACGGAGGTGACGGCAGATATTGGCGTCAAAAGTCGCTTCGACAGCCTCTCTGACGATGAGCTCCGCCGCCTGGCAGACAGCGCTCGGGACATCGTGATCGATGCGACCACCAAAGACGAGCCGGCCGGTGACTGACCCCCGTGATATACTCATCCGCGCCGAGGCCGCCCTTGTCCTGTGCCGGCGATACGCGCGGAATGACTTCTGGGCGTTCTGTATGCATATGGATCCCGCCTTCTTTGTCCGACGTGGTGCGCTGCGCATCGTGGCGGACGCCTTTATGCGCGTCTCCGCGGCTTACGATAGTGGCACCCTCCGGCGCCTCGCAGTCAGCCTGCCGCCCCGCGCCGGAAAGAGCTACCTGACTACCCTCTTTATTGCGTGGATGTTGGGACGCCACCCCCGCGAAAGTGTGATGCGCAATTGCTGTTCCAGCCCCCTCTACCAAAAGCTCTCTTACGACACGCGAGACATCGTCCGCAGCGCGCGTTACACGGAAGTCTTCCCCGAGGTAGTGCTTCGACGCGATCGTCAAAACGTGGACGGCTGGGGGCTCAGTGGGGCGCAGATCAGCTACTTTGGCGGTGGTGTGGGCGGCACGGTGATCGGTTTCGGCGCTTCGATGCTGGCCGTTACGGATGACCTTTACAAGTCGCTCGAAGATGCCCTCTCGGAGACCATCAACGAGAAGACGTGGAGCTGGAAGCAGGGAACACATGACAGTCGTCTGGAGAAGCATTGCTGTTCGATCGATATTGGTACCCGTTGGAGCAGTCGTGACGTGCTCGGGCGCTTGGAGGAAGCCGGCCGGTACGATGAGGTCATCCGCATCCCGGCCCTCGATGAAAACGACGAATCGTTTTGTCCCGACGTGCACACCACGGATTATTACCGTCAGATTCGCTCCGAACTGGACGAATCCATCTGGTCGGCCGAATACATGCAAGAGCCTTACGAGGCGCGCGGGCTGCTTTTCCCGCCCTCCGAATTGAAGCGTTTCAAGCGGGCCGACATCGCCGGGCGCACCCCGGATGGCGTGATCGCCGCCGTCGACACGGCCGACCTCGGAGAGGATTTCTTTGCCGCACCCTTTGCGCTGGTTTTCGGCACAGAGCTTTACGTCGTGGACGTCCTTTTTACCCGCGATGGGATCGAACTCACCGCGCCGCGTCTGGCTCAAAAAGCTATCGACACCGGTGCGGACATCATGCGCATCGAATCCAACAATGGCGGTCGCGCCTTTGCTCTCGAGACGATGCGCCTCGTTAAGCTGGCCGATCCACGCAGCCGTTGCACGATCGAGCCGCGCCGTACGACGCAAAACAAAGAGACGCGCATCCTGATGAAATCCGGCTGGATCAAGCAGCACGTGCACTTCCTCGACTCTTCAGAATACACTCGCGGCTCCGAATATGGACGCTTTATGGACAACCTGACCGGGTACAAGAAGGAGGGCGGCAACAAGCATGACGATGCGCCGGACGCAACAACCATTCTTGCCGAATTGTACACCTCACTGGCGGGCAACTACAGCGGCCGCCCTGTGCGCCGTGTGGCTCATCAAGGTGGAACGCGGCGATAACATCAACTAACAGCTAAACAACAATCAACACACGATGGGAGTATTAAACTACAACGGTGCGCTCTATCTGGCCACCGGAATAGACAATAGCGGCCTCAAGCGCGATGCAAGCGAGGCAGAAAGCATTATCGAGGGGCTGGGGAAGACCGCCCAAAGCGTTGGGACTATGATGGGCGTAGCCTTCACGCTCGACGCAGCGAAAGATTTTGCAGTAAAGGTGGCTACCGTGCGTGGCGAGTTCCAGAAGCTCGAGGCGGCCTTCAAAACCATGCTGGGGAACAAAGAGGCCGCCGACCGCCTGATGCAACAACTCACCCGCACAGCTGCAACCACGCCATTCGGGATGCAAGAAGTGGCCGGTGAAGCCAAACAGCTCCTTGCATACGGTGTAGCCGCAAATGATGTCAACGACATCCTTGTGCGGCTTGGTAACATCGCGACCGGGCTTTCCATACCCTTGAATGATCTCGTCTACCTGTATGGAACAACGATGACGCAGGGGCGTCTTTTCACGCAGGATCTCCGACAGTTCATGGGGCGCGGAATTCCTATTGCCGACGAGTTGGCTAAGCAGTTTGGCGTGACTAAAGACCAGGTGCAATCGCTTGTCGAGGCCGGCAAGGTGGGCTTCCCTGAAGTGCAAAAAGCACTCGAATCGCTCACCAATGAGGGTGGAAAGTTCTACAACCTGATGGAGGAGCAGTCGAAGACGATTGCCGGGAAAATGTCCAATCTCAGCGACGCGATAGAGATGATGTTTAACGACATTGGGAAGAGTCAAGAAGGCGTGATCGCAAAAGCCTTGGACGGAGTGACGTCACTGGTGGAGAACTACAAGCAGATCGGAAGTGTGTTGGCGCAGTTGGTTATCGCATATGGGGCGTATAAGGCTGCGCTGATAGCTGTAACCACCGCAAAGAGTGTCTACACAAAAACAAACGCTGCTATCACCGATCAAATGGCCCTTGAACAACGGCTTGCTCTTTCGATGGGGAAAGAGATAACCGAATCGGAGGCGCGGCAGGCAGCGCAAACAAAACTGCTTTCCACGGCAAAGGCTGGGCTGGTGGCCAACTTGAAAAACGTAGCCACGGCGCTCGCTCCCAATCTGTATGCAGCCGCGATAGTGGCTGTCGGAGCACTGGCCAAAGCGCTCTACGATATGGCCAGCGAGGCGTCAGGCGCAGAAAAGGCTGTGCAGACCTTAAACAGGGTGACTCAAGAGGCGGAAGAAGAGGCGGAAAAAGAGCGGGCGAAAATCGATCTGCTTATTGCAATAATCAAAAACGAAAACACAGTCAGAGAGGCAAAAGAGAAAGCCCTCAGAGATCTACACGCCATCGCGCCGGACATCCTCGGAGACATCACAATGGAAATGGTTGCGACGGGGAAAGCCACGAGTATTCTCGACAACTATACGGCGTCTATCCATGCAAACACGCGGGCGAAAAAAGAAGCGGATGAGTTCGAGAAATCTCGTCAGCGCATGAAGGCTATTGAGAACGACGAGAAAAATGGGACTTCCGATAGGTCTCTCTTTCACCATTTCTTAGCTGGAGTCACAACTGCGGGGCAGTCTTTGTCTGGGATGCCGACAAACGGCCGATCTTATGGAGAACAGTATGACAGACTGACAAAAGAGAGGAACAAAAAAAGGCGTACAGATGAGCTAATCCTTCAAACCACACTTACGAATGATGCGGTCAAAAGCGCGAACGAACGCGCCAAAGCAATGGCAGATGCCAATAAGGCAGCCGGGGGAGAGGCAAGGCAGACACTTGCGGGATTAAGGAAAGAGATACAGGCGGGGGATCTTCAGCTGAAACAAATGCGCGCTGATGCGGCCGCAGGAAAGAAGAGCCTCGAAGAGGTCGCTGAGTTAGAGAAAGCTCAAAACGCCAGAAAGGACCAGTATCGAACAATGACAGGACAATCGTATGACCGGGGTGGGCGATCCGGAGGTGGTGGGTACAAAGCGCAAACAAAAGATCTCCTTCAAGAGAAAAAAGAGAAGGCCGAGGCGATGGCCGAAATCGAAGAGCTCACCCGCAACGCACGCAAGCGCATCGAAGACGCAGACCTCGAGATAATGGACGAGGGCCTCGAAAAGAAGCTCAAAAAGATCGACCTCTCCTACCAAAGGGAATTGGATGAGATTGAAGAGTGGAAGAAGAGACTCGAAAAGGCCAATGAGAAAGCCACCGGAAAGAAGGATCTCACCCAAGACCAGACACTCGCCTACTACAACTCCATTGGGCGCGAACGGGTGAAGCACGAACGCGAACGCGCCAACGCCACCAATGAATGGAAGCGAAAAGAACTCGAGGCCTACGATGAGATGTTACAAGCCTTTGGGAGCTATAAGGAGAAAGAGGCTGCCATCGCACGCGAATACGCCCGAAAGATCGCAGACGCAGAACGAGAGGGACGCACCAATGAGGCTGAAAGACTCAGGCGGGAAGAGAAACAAAAGC
>CALHPT010000377.1 GCA_938036405.1 uncultured Tannerella sp. | reverse complement strand
GGAAAAGTAATCTTTTATGCCGACAAAATCACCGACAGCATGCAGCAAACGATCGACGAAACGAATCGCCGGCGCGAAAAACAACTGGCTTATAACGAACGGCACGGCATCACACCGAAGCAGATCGTGAAAAACACCGTGTCAGTGCTGGGTGGTGGACGTCTGCAAACAGCTACCGAAACGTATGCTTACGTTGAGCCGGAACCGTCGCTGGTGGCCGATCCCGTAGTGCAGTATATGACGCGGCCGCAATTGGAGAAGGCCATTGCGCAGGCGCGGAAACAGATGACCGAGGCGGCGAAGAAACTCGATTTCCTCGAGGCAGCGCAATATCGTGACGAAATGTTGAAATTACAAGATATGTTGGATCAAAAAACAGAAGCAAAATGAAAAAATGGATGGTATTTGTGTGGAGTACGCTCGTGTGTATGGCTTGCTCAGCTCAGGAAAAGGCCGACTATACTCCGGAAGATCGGGCGATTTTTGATACGTATGTGCAAGCGATGCAAGGGAAAGAGCATTTGCCGTTAGGCGACCTCCTTGTCGAGACGGCGAAATTCTTCAAGGATCGGCCTTACGTGGGTTCGACACTTGAGAAAGAGCCGGAAAGGCTCGTGATCAACTTGCGTGAGCTCGACTGTACGACGCTCGTCGAGTCTGTCCTCGCATTGGCACGCACGGTGAAAGCCGGTAATCCTTCGTTCGAAGCGTATGCCGGGCAACTGAAACAACTGCGCTATCGTCAAGGCGAGATACACGATTACACGGATCGCTTGCATTATTTCTCCGACTGGATTTATGAGAATCAGCGGAAGGGGATTGTTCGAGACGTAACGTCCGCAATCGGAGGTGAGCCGTATCGCCTGAAAATGTCATTCATGTCTGCACATCCCGACAAATACAGGCAGTTAAAGGCGCATCCGGAATGGGTAGAGGTGATGCGTGAGAAGGAGGAAGAAATCTCATCGCGTGAGACGTATGCCTGTATCCCCGAAAAAGAAATCGAACGTTGCGGCTCCGGCATGCAAAACGGAGATATCGTTTGTTTCGTGACGAATATCGAAGGGCTGGATATCTCGCACGTCGGATTCATTGACCGCGAAGGCGAGATGCTGACGTTTATCCACGCCTCGTCTTCGGCCGGGAAGGTGATCGTTAATCCGGAGTCGCTACAGACGTATGTGACGGACGGTAAACGGACAACGGGCGTGATGATTGTCCGTCCGCAGGAACCGTAAAACGCCGCAACTTCTTCTTTGCGCTTTTCTGCTCTTTCACGAAAAGAAGTATCTTTGTTCGTAAATTATCATTATACGTCATGCTGGACAAATCAACCATCTGTGCTGTATCGACTGCTCCCGGTGTGGGCGGTATTGCGGTGATACGCGTATCGGGTCCCGAAGCGTTGCCTGTCGCGCTTCGGCTCTTTCGATACGGAGGGGAAACACCTGTCGCCGAGTCTGTCAAACCTCGATATGCGTATTATGGCGAAGTGATAGCCGGAGATGAATTAATCGATGAAGTCGTGCTGACTTATTTCCGGGCTCCGCATTCGTTTACAGGCGAGGATACGGTAGAAATCTCCTGCCATGGTTCTGTCTATATCAGGCGCAGACTGTTAGAGAGCCTCGTAGGAGAAGGTTGTCAGCTGGCACAACCGGGCGAATTTACTCGCCGTGCCTACCTCAATGGGCGTATGGACCTGAGTCGTGCCGAGGCGGTGGCGGATATCATCGCCAGTGAGAGCAAGGCGCAGCATCAGATGGCGATGAAGCAGCTGCGTGGTGGATATAGCGAGGAATTGAATGCTCTGCGTGAGGAATTGCTTCGCCTAACGGGGTTGATGGAGTTGGAATTGGATTTCCCCGAGGAAGATGTCGAGTTTGCCGATCGTACGGAGTTGCTTGCCCTCTGCGACCAAATTGAGCTAAAGCTCAAGAAGCTCATCGACAGCTATCGCCTTGGCAATGCTGTCAAGCGTGGAATTCCTGTGGCGATTGTCGGCACGACTAACGTAGGCAAGAGTACCCTGCTCAATACCTTGCTGGGCGAGGAACGTGCCATCGTGAGCGATATTCACGGCACCACACGCGACACCATCGAGGACACGATGCACATCGGAGGCTACCTCTTCCGCTTCGTCGATACGGCAGGGTTACGCGAGACCGAAGACACCATCGAGAGCCTCGGCATTGAGCGTAGCCGAAGCAAAATCAAAGAGGCGGATATTATCCTCGGCGTACTCGACGTTACTCGCCTTGAGGAAGCGAATCAGCTCGATCATATCCGGGAGATTTGGCTCAAGAGAGGGGAACGAACGATGCTTGTCCTCCTCAATAAGAGCGAGAACCTCCCCGAAGACGAACGGAACCATCTCGATCAGGTGCTGTGCGATTCCCTTGATTGCTCCGAAAAACCGCTGTTTATCTCGGCTCGCTCAGGCGAAGGAATGGATCAGCTTAAGGAAGAATTGGTCAAGATCATGGACTGTGCTCAGGCGAACGAAGCCGATCTCATTGTGAGCAATGCCCGCCATCATCAGCTCCTGCGTGAGGCTTACGACGCGCTTCAGCGGATGCGTTCAGGCTTCGATATGGGACTCTCGACGGACTTGCTAACGCTCGACCTCCGGCACGCCATCAGCTCAATCGGCGAAATCACCGGCCGCGAAATCACCAGCGACGACACCCTCCACTACATCTTCGCCCACTTCTGCATCGGAAAGTAAAATAACATTCATCATTCAACTAAAATGCGTAGGCTAAATTCAGGACAGGACATCTCCCAAAACTCTCTTCTTCTTGTCCCAATCTGTGTTTAACTGTGCTTATCTATCTGAGAGATATTGATCTAATCAACTCGATGTATTGTTCTTGCATCTCCTTCGGTAGGAAGCTCTGGCGGATGCAGGCTTCCCATTCGGGGAGGATGTGTTGGAAGCGAGCGAAAATATTGTCACACATCTTCTCATATAGTCCTGAGGCTGTCATCGCTTCGACGAAGTGTTGGCGGGTGAGTTTGCGCTTTTTGCCACAGAGCGTCAGTGCAAGTTCTTCCGTATCCTCAGGAATAGCAAGTGCAGTAGATAAGAGGTCATAGGCTGGAGTGAGTTGATATTCGTTGTCCATTGGCGCATAGAGCGAGTAATTCTTGAGGTGCATATCGGCATTACCTATCAGCCACGAAAAGAGTACCTGTTCCCAGTACTTGACAAGATCAAGTTTCGGCACAGAGCTATACCGAGAGATGAGTTTGGCTATCTGCTCGTGTGAGCCTTTGTACTTATATTCGGTCAAACGTTCTGAAAGCTGACACATATCTTCCATTGGGAGCTTCTCCCCTTGCTCGGTTCGGTCTATACGACGAGTGATATAACATAGCTCGCCATCGCAGAATCGTATCAATCCATGAGGAACAGTTTCTATCTTGGCAATCTCCGCAAGGTGCATCGACACATCCTCCAATTCAGGGAGATGCGGATAACGCGCCATTTG
>CALHPT010000376.1 GCA_938036405.1 uncultured Tannerella sp. | reverse complement strand
AAAAGTGACTCCGGAAGTGCAGCTTCCAGCTCTACTTTTTGAAAAGTGACTCCGGAAGTGCAGCTTTCAGCGCTGCTTTTTGAAAAGTGACTCTGGAAGTGCAGCTTCCAGCGCTGCTTTTTGAAAAGTAGATCCGTATGTTAGCGCATACGGGTTCCCCCGAAAAGATATTGACGAGTAAGGGCTATGGTCGATGGCCCTCTCTATCCAAACTGGCCCGCCACGGGGCCGCTGCATACCTATTATATATGTATAGAATGAAGAAACTCATGCAGGCCGCCCTGCTTATGCTGGCGGCGCTGACGCCCGTATATAGCGCGGCGCAAGAGCAGACGGTGGGCCTCGTGCTGAGCGGCGGCGGGGCGAAGGGCGCCGCACATCTGGGCGTGATCAAGGCTCTGGAGGAAAACGAAATCCCCATTGACTACATCGCCGGCACATCCATTGGTGCCATCGTCGGGAGCCTCTACGCCATCGGCTATTCGCCCGACGAGATGCTCCGGTTGTTCCTTTCCGACGAGTTTGGATACTGGCAGTCTGGCCGCGTGGAGGACGAGTATGTTTACTATTTCAAGCAGCCCGACCCCTCGCCAGACTTTATGCGTTTCGCCGTCGACCTCTCCGACTCGCTCCAAATCATCCCCAACCTGCTGCCGCAAAGTCTGATCAATCCGATACAGATGAATCAGGCGTTTATGGCGCTCTATGCACCCTCTACGGCGAAGTCGGGCTGGGATTTCGACCATCTTTTCGTGCCTTTCCGCTGCGTCAGCTCCGACATCTATCATAAGAAGGCCGTCGTCTGGCGCAATGGCGACCTCAGTCAGGCGGTGCGCGCATCGATGACGTTTCCGTTCTTTTTCAAGCCGATTTGGAAAGACGGCGTCCCGCTCTTCGATGGCGGCATTTATAACAACTTCCCAGTGGATGTCATCAAGGCCGAGTTCAATCCCGACTTCATCTTCGGTTCCTCCGTGGCCGGTACGCCCAACCCGTCCGGGGATTGGATGAAGCAGATCGAGCCGATGGTGATGCGGGGGACGGAATACGACATTCTGGAGGAAGACGGCATGATGATCCAGTTTCAATTTCCGGACGTTAATCTGCTCGATTTTCCTCGTGCCAAGGAGCTGATGGATGAGGGCTATCGGCGTACGCTGGGGATGATCGACTCTATCCGAGAGCGTGTCACGCGACGTGTCCCCCTCTCGGAAGTCAATGCTCGGCGCCGCGCCTATCGAGACGGCCTGCCGAAGCTGATGTTCAAGAATATCTATGTCACGGGTGTCACCGATGCGCAGCGACACTATGTCGAGGAGCAGCTGCACCGCGATATCAACGGCGAATTTTCGATGGAGGAATTCAAGCGCGCCTATTTCAAGATGCTCTCCAATTCGAAGATCAAGGAGATCATTCCGCACGCAGTTTACAACCGCAAGCACCGCAATTTTGATCTCTACCTCGACGTCCGTATCAAAGAGGAGGTGGAGGTGAGCATCGGCGGAAACATCTCGTCTCATCAGGCCAACCAACTCTATCTCGGCCTGAACTATCAGATCCTTTCGGGTAACGCCATCGACCTGCACTCGGATTTTCAGATGGGTAACCTTTTCAGCGGCATCGCAGTCTCCGGGCGCGCCTACCTGCGCACCGCCCTGCCCGCGTACCTTCAGTTGCAAGGCGTTTACTCATATCGGAAGTATATGCAGGGTCAGTCGCTTTTTTACGAAGACCTGCTGCCCGCCTTCATCAAGCAACGCGAGCGTTACATCAAGCTCAAGCTCGGGCTACCCTTCCTATCCGTAGCCAAGGCCGAGCTCGGCCTCGGTATCGGCCAGCTGAGCGACAACTACTACCAGCGCAGCGATGTATCCTTCTCGGATTCGCCCTTCGACAACAGTCGGCACAACCTCTTCGCAGGCTCGCTACGCATCGAGCGAAATTCCCTTAACGCCAAGCAATATCCCACCGGTGGACGGCGACAGTACCTCGTCGCCCAATACGTCTCCGGCCGCGAAATCTACTCCCCCTCCGACGCACCGCGTACGCGCGAACCGTTTCAGAGCTGGCTTCAGGTCAAAGGGCTGTGGACGGACTATCTCCCTCTCAATAGTCGCTTCCGCCTCGGGCTAATGGGCGAGGCGGTGCTCTCCAGCAAGAATGTGCTGAGCAATTACACCGCCACCATCCTCCAAGCGCCCGCCTTTACGCCCACGCCACACAGCAAGATCACTTTCAACGAAGGCTTTCGTGCCAATCAGTACGTAGCAATCGGTGTCATGCCCATTCTCACCCTCAGCAAGTCGCTCCACTTGCGCTTCGAAGGCTATGGCTTTCTGCCCCTTCACCCCATTCATCGCACCCTAGCCTCCGACGCCCTCACCGGCGAACGCGTGCGCTATGGAAAGACACTCGAGACTTTCCGTTACATGGGTGAGGCTGCGTTGGTGTTGAATCTGCCGTTCCTCTCCGTCAGTCTCTTTGCCAACGGCTACAGTTACCCGAAAAATGACTTCAATGTCGGCCTGAATATTGGATTTCTGCTTTTTAATCCGGGATTTATGGAGTGACATACTGCCGTGACGGTGTTTTTGTTGTGTAGTGGGCTATGGCTGGTGCTTTCTGCTGAGATACAGTATTTTCTTACCTGTCTTTTGTGTCACAGTTAGTCTTCGGATAACATCAAGAAACTCTGTTTTTCCGCCTCGTGAAGGCTTGTTGAAGTCTTTTCGAAGTAAAAAAATGCGTTGATTTATTTGGTCGTTTCAGAAACGGGTTTACCTTTGCGCCCGTTAACGATAACAGAAAACCAACGGCCCCGTGGCTCAACTGAATAGAGCATCTGACTA
>CALHPT010000375.1 GCA_938036405.1 uncultured Tannerella sp. | reverse complement strand
GATGCATGATTCCGATCATGGGCGCGGCCATCGGCATTGTGATCGGCGTCGCGCTTTGCCTGGTGCAGCAGTGGTTCGGTGTGATCAAGCTCGGGGGGTCGGGGCTCTTCGTGAGCGACCAATATCCCGTGCGCGTGTCGCCGATGGATCTGCTGGCCATCTTCGCTACCGTCTTTGCGATCGGTGGGCTGACGTCGTGGTACCCCGTTCGCTCGATCGGTCGGCGGTGGCCCGTGGCGGTGTCTAAGGCCGCCGCGGCGAGTCTGCTGTTGTTCGGGCTGTCGGCCACGACGAGCTGCTCGAGCGGCGGAGGGCAGTCGGCCGACGATAGCCGTCGCGTGGCCGTAACGATGGAGGCACAGCGCTACTTTGCCGAACGCATCGGCGGGGCGCATTTCACGATCCACACCGTAGTGCCACCGGGGCAAAGTCCGGAAACGTTCGACCCCACGCCGCAGGAAATGATGGCCGTGGCGCGTAGCCGTGCCTATCTGCGTATCGGGCGCATCGGGTTTGAGCAGGTCTGGATGCCGACGATCGTGGAACAGAACCCGCATCTGAAGGTCTTCGACCTCTCCAAAGGCATTCGTTGGATCGATAGCGATCCCCTCGTGCACGACCATCACGACCACGGCACGGGCGACCCGCATATCTGGAACGCGCCTGCCACCGCACGTCAGATTGCCCAAAACACCCTCCTTGCCTTCTGCGCCCTCGACACGGCGCACACCGCGGACTACCGAGCGGCCCACGCCGCGCTCGTGGCCGAAATCGACTCCACCGACGCCGCCCTGCACGCGATGCTGGACACACTCACCCACCGCACGTTCATCATTTATCATCCGGCGCTGACGTACTTCGCGCAGGCGTACGGCCTCAAACAGCTCGCGATCGAAACCGACGGCAAGGAGCCTTCGGCCGCCTCGATGAAAATGCTGATCGACAAGGCGCGGACCGAGCGCGTGCGGGTCGTTTTCGTACAGCGCGAGTTCGACCGCAAGCATGCCGAGTCCGTGGCCACAGAGATCGGCGCTCGGGTGGTCGTTATCGATCCCCTTTCGGCAGAGTGGAAGGCCCAGATGCTCCAAATCGGGCGCGCGCTGACAGAGCATTAATGGTTCATTATCAATCACCGAGCGATTATTTGATGCCCGATGGCTTGGCCGGCGCCCCTGGCGCCTTGATTTTCTTTTGCCTTCTTTTCTTTCATCAAGGAAAGAAAAGAAGGTTTGAAGGTCAGCAAGCCTTCGCCCCCTTTCGGGGGACGTATGGGAGGGCGTATTCGATACGCCCCTACCCTACCGGCAGGAGAGAGATGCAAAGGCCCTTCGCCTTTCCTATCCTCGCTCATTGGGGGAAAACGTACGCCCCTCACCATCCTATCCCTATCAAAAAAATCAATCGCTGCCCCTTCGCCTTTCCTCACCCTATTCATTTTTTGATTTTAGTTCTTTACCCCCTATGCATATTGTCTCCATCGACCATGTAACGGCCGGTTATGATTCCTCGAAAGACGTGTTAATCAACGTCTCACTCCGTATTGCAGAGCGCGACTTCCTCTGCATCGTAGGCCCCAACGGCGGCGGCAAGACCACCCTGCTGCGCGTCCTGCTCGGGCTGCTCAAGCCACGTATCGGCGCCGTGCATTTCTATCGCGACGGCCAACCCATTCCCCAACTCCCCATGGGCTACCTGCCTCAGGTCAACGCCATCGATCGCCGGTTCCCGATCTCAGTCGCCGAGGTCGTCGCCTCCGGATTCTTGGCCGAGACGCATGGGCGGCGCTGTTCGCCCGAGCAACGCCAGCGCGTGGAGGCAGTCCTCGAGCGTATGGGACTCAAAGACTTATCCCGCCGACCCATCGGAGAGCTATCCGGCGGCGAACTCCAGCGCGCGATGCTTGGGCGCGCCATTGTGGCCCACCCGCGCTTGCTCGTTTTGGATGAGCCGAACACGTATATGGACCGTCGCTTTGGCTCTACGCTGGGCGACCTGCTGTCGGAGATCAATCGCGAGGCCGCCGTCGTACTCGTCTCGCACGATCCAGGCGCCCTCCGCCCGTTAATCAAAAACATGGCCTTTGTGCGCCGCCAACTCCGCTACGTTCCGGGTAACGACCTCTCCGCCGTTAGCCTCGACGACGACGAATTAGAGTCCTGACATCAAAGTCCTCCGAAAATTCGGCCGTTTCGTGGAACGCTGCAGCCGAACGACTCTCTCCCTCACCCAGGGCGGGATTCGTTCGGCTGTTTTCGTTTCATCCCGACCGAGCAAATGAAAAACATCGTCCCCCGCTACCTCATCCTCGCCAAGGATGGCGTAGCTGTAGCCGTTTTCATCGAATCCTTGCCAAGGATTGGGTGGCTGTGGCCATTTTCATCAAATCCTTGCCAAGGATTGGACGGCTGTGGCCATTTTCATCGAATCCTCGCCAAGGATTGGACAGCTGTGGCCATTTTCATCGAATCCTCGCCAAGGATTGGGCGATATTGGCCATATTCATCGAATCCTCGCCAAGGATTGGGCGATATTGGCCATATTCAT
>CALHPT010000374.1 GCA_938036405.1 uncultured Tannerella sp. | reverse complement strand
TTCTAAGCTGTGGGTCGTGCGTTCGAGTCGCACCGGAATCACGAACCTTCATCATTCATTTTACAAGCCCTTGCGCCTTCTATTTAGATCCAGCGTAGGGGTTTGTTTTTTATCCGTAGGGGTGTTTTCATTCCGCCAGACGCCATGCTCGGAAGCCTTCCGAACCCAAAAATCAATGATTCCAGCACCTCGGAAGCCGGTCGAAGTGCTTCGGTGCACACCGCGTGGGAATGCCATCCGTATTCCGGATCCCCCACGCCGATCACCAATCGATGGGCGACTCGCCAAGGGCCACCAGATAGTCGTTGGCACGGCTGAAGTGCCGATTGCCGAAGAAGCCGCGATGGGCCGATAGCGGCGAGGGGTGCGGCGAGGTGAGGACGAGGTTGCACGAGGTGTCAATCGAGGCGCACTTCTTCTGCGCGTACGCCCCCCAGAGCATATAAACGAGGTTACGACGCTCGGCGTTAAGGCAACGGATGACGGCGTCGGTGAACGTCTCCCAGCCGCGCCCCTGATGCGACCCGGCGCTATGCGCGCGCACCGTCAGGGTGGCGTTGAGCAGCAGCACGCCTTGGTCGGCCCAACGCGTCAGGTTGCCGCTCTCGGGGCGTGGTCGCCCCAGGTCGTCGGTGATCTCCTTGAAGATGTTTTGAAGCGAAGGCGGGAAGGCCGTCCCGTCCTGCACGGAGAAGCAAAGCCCGTGGGCCTGGCCCGGCTCGTGGTAAGGGTCTTGGCCGATGATGACCACCTTCACGCGGTCGAAAGGGCAGTGCGCAAAGGCGTTGAAGATGTGTGGCCCGGCGGGATAGACCGTCGTTTGGCGGTATTCCTGACGCACGAAATCAGTCAGTTTCACAAAATAGTCTTTCTCAAATTCGCCGGACAGACGCGTCTTCCAGCTCGGTTCCATCTTTACATCCATAGTGGTATCGGTTGTTAGGGGGAGTTATAAGTAGTGAGGGAGTAGTTATAAGTAGTAGGAAGTAGTGGGGGGGGGTAATCTGGGTAGTTCATTTTCTCTCTCCTCGCTCACTCGGCTTTGAGGGTGAAGAAGAAGGTGGTGCCGCGCGACTCTTCGCTCTGGGCAGTGAGGCGGCCGCCGTTGCGCTCCACAAAGTGTTTGCAGACGACGAGCCCGAGGCCGCTACCCGTCTCGCCCCGGGTGCCGCGGGTGGACTGCTCGCGGCCAGCGTCGAAGAGGGTGCGCAGCTTCTCGGCCGACATGCCCACGCCTTCATCAGCAACGGAGACGGTGAGCCATGCGCCGTCTTGCCGGGCGGAGATCGCGATGTGCCCCTCCGGATGGCTGAACTTGATGGCGTTCGTGAGCAGGTTGCGCAGGACGGTGGCGATCATGTTGCGATCGGCGTTGGCGCAGAAGTCGTCCGAGACGTCGATGGTCAGGCGGATGGACTTCGGCTCAATGAGCATCTGTAGGAGCGACACCTCGTCTCTGACGACACTGCTGAGGGGGAAGACGACAGGGTTGAAGGGGATGCGACCCGTCTGCACGCGCGCCCAGTCGAGGAGGTTGTAAAGCAGCTCCACCTGCGAGTCGGCGGCCTTGAGAAGCATCGCGTAGTAGTGCGAGAGCGACTCGGCGTCCAGCTCCGCGGCGTGATCCACGAGTGCTTGTAGGGCGTTGCGTTGGGCCAGGGCGGGGTTCTTGAGGTCGTGCGAGATGATGGAGAAGAACTTGTCTTTCGTCGCATTCATCTCACGCAGTTCACGGTTACGCCGACGTTGCAGGCGAATCAACAAGACGGCCAGCACGAGCAGGACGATGAGGATCGACCCGATCAGGACGGACGAGAGAAGGATGAGTCGCCGATTGGCCTCCACGGCCTCGTTGCGACGGTTCAGACGGAAGACCTCCACCTCGTTCTTCTCGCGCTCGTAGCGGATACGGTTTTGGACCACCTCTCGCTCGTCGCGCTGCCGGGCCATGCTGTCGCGGCAGTCTAAGCAGAGCGCCTGCCGATCGGAAGCCGCGCGATAGTCACCTCGCCGACGGTAATACTCGGCCTGGCAGTAATACGTCTCCTCCAAATAGCCGAAGGAGCGTGCGCGAAGGGCCACAACCTCCGTCTCGTCGAGCAGCCGACGTGCCGCCTCAAGTTCGTTCTTCTGTAGGTAAATCCAAGCCATCGATAGGGCGGCCCGCTGTCGGTTCCACACCTCGCCTTCGCCCTGAAGGACTCGGTAGGCGGCGCGGTGATGGACGAGCGCAGAATCCATGTCGCCGCGATGCATGAGCAGCTGCCCGATGTGATTATGACAGATGGCCATGCCTGTGACCGATCCGCCGCGGATGTTGCGCTCCAGGGCACGATTGTAGAAGGCCAGGGCGGAGTCGTTTTGCTTGCGGTACTCGTAGATACTACCCAGCGTGGAGTAGTTCATGGCCACGCCGTTGTTGTTGCCCAGCTCCTCGTCCAGCACGATGGCGCGGCGGAAAAAGATCTCGGCCTCGTCGCCGTCGTTGAGGTATTTATAGACGTTGCCGAGGTTGTTGTAAAGGAACGCGCGCATGCGTTTGCCCTCGGGCGAGTCGGCGCCAGAGTAAGTCTCCATCCGTCGCAGTGCGCCGTAGAGTCGGTCGGAAGCCTCGAAGAGGGCGCCCATGCGTCGATAGGTCGTGGCCGCCGTGTTTTGCAGCGCCGCCTCGAGGATCGTGTCCGGCGTGTGACGCAGCGCCTCGATCCCCGTCTGCACCACCTCCGCCGCCTCGGTGTAGCGTTGCTTGTTCTGCAACGCCATCGCGGCCGCCCGACAAGCCACGGCCACCGCCTGGCTATCGCCTGCCGCACGCGACTCGCGAAGCACCACCGAAAGCGAATCGGCCGAGGTCCAGTGACGCGCTTTGAACAGCGCCTCGAGCGAGTCGCGCCGTGCCGCCAGCTCCTCGGCTGTCGCTCCCTGCCGACG
>CALHPT010000373.1 GCA_938036405.1 uncultured Tannerella sp. | reverse complement strand
ATCGAAAAGGATAAGTACGACGTCGACGCATTGCTTGACGAAGTATTAGGGCGCGAAGGATCGCCCGAAAGAGAAAGGAATAGGGCCCTGGCGTGGGAGGAATACCTGGCGCAAGTGGAGCACGACGCCCAAGCGACGAGGCTACCTAAGACGGTCGCCGAACCAGCGATGAGTGACGAATGGTAAGGCCCGACGTTGGGAACCGAAAAGAGATTGGGAGGCGTTTGCACGGTGCTGCATGCGCCTCCCTACTTTTGCGGCCTCACCGAACAATGCATCAATAATGGATAGTAATATGGATAAGCAACAACAGAAACTCGTTTTGTATAACACCCTCACGCGCCGGAAGGCGGAGTTTGAGCCCCTCCACGCGCCACATGTGGGCATGTATGTCTGCGGACCCACCGTCTACGGCGATCCGCACCTCGGCCACGCCCGGTCGGCCATCACCTTCGACATCCTCTTCCGCTACCTCACCCACCTCGGCTACAAGGTGCGCTACGTCCGCAACATCACCGACGTGGGCCACCTCGAGCACGACGCCGACGAGGGCGAGGACAAGATCGCCAAGCGTGCACGCATCGAGCAACTCGAGCCGATGGAGGTCGTGCAACACTACACGCGCCGCTACCACCGCGCAATGGAGCTGCTGAACGTGCTCCCGCCCAGCATCGAGCCGCAGGCCTCGGGACACATCATCGAGCAGATGGAGCTCGTCAACCGCATCCTGGCCAACGGCTACGCCTACGAGAGCGAAGGCTCGGTCTACTTCGACGTGGCGCGATACAACCAAGATCACCGCTACGGCATCCTCTCCAACCGCAACGTGGACGAGCTGCTCAACACCACCCGCGAGCTGGACGGACAGACGGAGAAGCGTAACCCCGTCGACTTCGCCCTCTGGAAACGCGCCGCACCGGAGCACATCATGCGTTGGCCATCGCAGTGGGGCGAGGGCTTCCCGGGCTGGCACTGCGAATGCACCGCGATGGGCCGCAAGTACCTCGGCGACCATTTCGACATCCACGGCGGCGGCATGGACCTCATCTTCCCCCACCACGAGTGCGAGATCGCGCAGGCCGTCGCCGCCGAGGGCGAGCAGATGGTACGCTGGTGGGTGCACAACAACATGATCACTTACAACGGGCAGAAGATGGGCAAGTCGCTCGGCAACGCCATCACCTTAGAGGAGTTCTTCACTGGTAGCCATCCGCTGTTGGCGCAGGCTTATCGCCCGGAGACGATCCGCTTCTTCATCCTTCAGGCACACTATCGCAGCACGGTAGACTTCAGCAACGAGGCCTTGCAAGCCTCCGAAAAGGGCCTCGAGCGACTCTTCGAAGCCGCCGAACGGCTCGCCAAGCTCACACCCTCCGACGGCCCCTCGACCATCGACGTCAGCACGCTGCGCACGCGCTGCGAAGAGGCCATGTGCGACGACATGAACACGCCCATCGTCATCTCTCACCTCTTCGACGCCGCCAAGGCCATCAACACCGTGCACGACGGTCGTGCGACGCTCTCGGCGGACGACCTCGCGGAGCTGCAATCCGCCTTCCGTCTCTTCATGGACGACATCCTCGGTCTGCGCAGCGCCGCTCCGTCTGACGAGAAAGACGAGGCCTATCGCCGCGCCGTCGATCTGCTGCTCTCCGTCCGTCAGCAGGCCAAGCAAAACAAGGATTGGGCTACGAGCGACCGCATCCGCAACGAGCTCTCCGCCCTCGGGTTCGTGGTCAAGGACACGAAGGACGGCGCCGAATGGAGCCTGTAGCCATGCGAGTCGTTATTCTGCAACAAGACATTGCCTGGGCCGATCCGGCGGAGAACGTGCAGCAGGCGGAGGCGGCCATCGACCGTCGGCCGGGCGCTGACCTCTACGTGCTGCCGGAGATGTTCACGACCGGTTTTGCGACGCATCCCGAAGGCGTGGCCGAAAAGGCCGACAGCGAGACGCTCCGCTGGATGGTGCGTAAGGCGGCGGCATGCCGCGCGGCTGTGGCCGGATCGCTGGCCGTGGAAGATGGCGGTCGTTACTACAACCGCCTCTACTTCGTCCACCCCGACGGCCGCGTGGAGACGTACGACAAGCGCCACCTCTTCACCTACAGCGGCGAGGACCGTCACTACACACGCGGCACGCGTCGCGTGGTCGTCAACTTCCGCGGCGTGCGCATCCTGCTGCAAGTCTGCTACGACCTGCGCTTCCCCGTCTGGAGTCGTAACCGCGGCGACTACGACGTGGCCCTCTACGTGGCCAGCTGGCCCGTTGGCCGCATCGAGGCCTGGAGCGCGCTACTGCGTGCGCGGGCCATCGAGAACCAGTGTTACGTCGTCGGCGTCAACCGTGTGGGGCGCGACCCGGTGGCGGAGTACAGCGGCGCGTCGGTCGTCATCGATCCCTACGGCCGCACCGTCGCCACATGCGAGGATCACCACGTCAGCGCAGCCGAAGCCGTGCTCGACCTGGAGCGCCTCGCCGCCTTCCGCCGGAAGTTCCCCGTCTTAGAGGATGGGGATGCGTTTGAAATCATGTAGCTACACATGCGCGTGTGCCTCTATATTCCAGCTATGGTAGGGTCGAAAGATTTTTTGTCCCTGCACCCACTCCACTGTAACTGTTTCGTGCAAAACCCAGCAGGGTTCGGTCGGCGCAACTCATCTTCGTGCGAAATGAGGTCGTTTCAAAAGACTCGAGCATAGCGAGGTGCGAATAAAAATCCCCCGAACGAAGGCTCAAGGCCCAACGTTCGGGGGATTTTTCGTTTTCGCTGTGCGTTATGCCCGATCAGCTTCTCACTTCTCCGCCGCGCTCCTTGTCAGAAAGATCACCTTCCCGAACTCTTCCGGCCGGGCATGCTCCGGATCGGCCAAGACGGCCGGCCGCTTGACGAGGCCCGCCTGCTCCAGCTGCGCGAGGACATCCCACAGCATCTCGTGATAAAGGATGACGATCGACTGCGAGCCGTCAGCGAAACCGAATTCCTGCCGCAGCGCCACCGTGTCCACATGCGACGCTAAGAAGTCGGCTATCGCACCCGCCATCTTCCACGACGCTGCATAGATCGCGTCGGTGGTATCCAGCCCGATCACGGGCACCGTCGGGCGCCCCTTGCCGTCGACCAGACCGAAGGGCGACAGCCCCGCTATCACTTCTGCATCGCTCACCCGATCCGATTTCGACAGATCATCACACATGCGTGGGAGCAAATCCATGCGGCGGAGAAACGGGCGCATCTTTCGCATTGCTCCCTCCGACCAATTGAAAAAGAAGATGTATGTGCCATAAACATCTGTATTCGTCCCGCAGTAGAAGTCGCGCTTCGGATAGAGCGTCCAGAACTCGCCGTCCCACATCGGATGCTCAAGCTTCAGCTCCCTCTTGCGGACACGTCCGTCTGCCTCGAGCCGCGTCCAGGTCAGCCCGTCGGTCACGAGCGAAAAGAGCAGGCTGTAGGCATGCCCGCCAAGGCCGTCGCGCTCCAAGAGGCGGACGTAATCCACCACGCTGGGCCGGATCACGCCGACCAACTCATCGCTCAGCCGCCGCGAGTGCGCACGCAGCCGAGCCGTCGCGGCGCTGTCGAGTAACACGATGGCCGTCTGATAACGATCATCCTCGTTGCGCGCGATCAGCCCCCAGTCGCGCAGCAGTTGCAGCTGGCTGTAGGTGCATGGAATGCCAAGGCTGTCTAATTCCTCCTTCGATCGCGGCACTTGCATCGCGCGCAGCAGTTGCCAGTTGTTGTCAAACCCCACAACGTTGTTTGGCGTCGACCAGTTTGGCATGCAATAACAGATGGATTCATTCTTCGAAAAGTCGTCGATGCCTTTGTCTTGAGCCGCGGCGCCGATCGGTAGCATCGACAGGAAGATCAGCCCCGCAAGCCATGATGTTTTCATGTTCGTATTGTTTTGGAAAATGGGAAAGCCAGATACAAGTTGAGAGACCATCCCGACTGTGTACCTGGCTTAGTTTTTAATTATCGATTACACCACCGGGATCTTCTCCACGCGGCGGCGATGGCGGCCGCCGTCGAAGGTGGTCGAGAGGAAGATGTCGACCATGCGCACGGCCTCCTCGACGGTCACGAAACGCGCGGGCAGAACGAGCACGTTTGCATCGTTGTGGGCACGCGAGAGGCGCGCCGTCTCGTCGTTCCAGCAGAGCGCTGCGCGGATGCTTTGGTGCTTGTTGAGCGTCATGCCGATGCCGTTGCCCGAGCCGCAGAGGCCGATGCCGGGATAGACGGCGCCCGCCTCCACGGCCTCGGCCAGCGGGTGGGCGTAGTCGGGATAATCGCAACTGTCGGACGTATCCGTACCAAAGTCGCGGACCTCATAACCCAGCGTGGCGACATGATCCATGAGTGCACGCTTAATCTCTATGCCCGCGTGATCACAGGCAAAACCTATCGGTAAAGGTTGTGTGTCCATCGCGCTCATTTCCCCAAGAACTTTTTGACCAACTCACTGACGCGCTCACCGGTGAACCCGAACTTGCGATCGAGCACCTTGTACGGCGCCGAATAACCGAACGACGACAGGCCGTGCACCAAGCCTCCCTCGCCAACGAGTCCCTCTAACGCCACGGGTAGGCCGGATGTGAGGCCGAAGCGACGTACACCGGCAGGCAATACGCTCTGCTGATAGTCCGCATCCTGATCGCGGAAAAGGCCTTCGGACGGCACCGACACGACGCGGGCACGGATGCCATCGGCAGCCAACCGTTCGGCGCCTTCGACGAGCGTAGAGACCTCCGACCCGGAAGCTACCAAGACGATGTCCGGCGTGCCCTCTGTGTCCATCACCACGTAGCCGCCCTGCTCAATGCGACGGGCCTCCGCGCGACGGTCGCCCGAAGCGGCAGGCAGCGAGGCGATGTTCTGACGCGAGAGCAACAGCGCCGTGGGACGGTAACTCTCGAGCGCCATCTTCCAGGCGTAGACCGTCTCGTCGGCGTCGGCGGGACGGAGGACGAGCATGGAGCGGTGGCCGCTGTGGTTACGCAAATGCTCCATGAGGCGGATCTGGGCCTCGTGTTCGATGGGCTGGTGTGTGGGGCCATCCTCACCGACGCGGAAGGAGTCGTGCGTCCAGACATAGACCACGTGCAGCTCCATGAGCGCGGCCAATCGGACGGCCGGCTTCATGTAGTCCGAAAAGACGAAGAAGGTGCCGCAGACGGGAAGGATGCCGCCGTGCAGCGCCATGCCGTTCATCACGCAAGCCATCGTCAGCTCACTGACGCCCATTTGCAGGAACTGCCCCGTGAAGTCGCCCTTGGTGAAGGCGTGCGTGTGCTTGAGGAAGCCGTCCGTCTTGTCCGAGTTGCTGAGGTCGGCGGAGGAGACGACCATGTTCTCCACCTGCTTAGCGTAGAGCGCCAACATGGAGGCTGAGGCGGCGCGGGTAGCTGTGTCGCGCTTCATCTCCACGGCGGCGTAGTCGATCTCGGGCATGTTGCCGCTGAGGAAGCGGTCGAGCTTAGCGGCCAGCTCGGGCTGTTCGCGGCGGAAACGCTCCTCCTGCTCCATGCGAGCGCCGTACCAGGCCAGGAGCTCTGTGCGCCGACGGCCATAGAGCTCGGTCGACTCGGGGAAGATGGCGAAGGGGTGCGCCGGGTCACCGCCGAGGTGGCGGATCGTGGCGTCCATATCGGCACCAGCCGCAGAGAGCGGTTGGCCGTGTGTGGAGACAAGATCCTCGTAGCTGCGACCTTCGGCGTCGACGGCGCCACGGCCCATGATCGTCTTGCCGATGATGAGCGTGGGGCGCTCCGTCTCGGCATGAGCCTCACGCAGGGCACGGCGGATGTCTTCGACGGAGTGTCCGTCGATGGTGATCACGTTCCAGTCCCAAGCGCGGTATTTGGCGGCCACATCCTCGGTGTTGACCTCGTCGACCTTGGTGGAGAGCTGGATGTTGTTCGCGTCGTAATACATGATGAAGTTGTGCAGCCCGAGGTGCCCAGCCAGTCGGCCGACGCCCTGCGAGACTTCCTCCTCGATGCCGCCGTCGGAGATGTAGGCGTACGTCTTGTGGGCCATCCATTCGCCGAAGCGAGCCACCATGAAGCGTTCGGCGATGGCGGCGCCGAGGGCCATGGCATGTCCCTGCCCCAGCGGGCCGGAGGTGTTCTCGATGCCGTGCTGCACGTCGCGCTCGGGGTGGCCGGGGGTGAGGCTGCCCCACTGGCGGAAGTTCTCCAGCTCAGCTACGGGCATGAGTCCCGTAAGCGCCAGCACGCCGTAGAGCATGGGCGACATGTGTCCGGGATCGAGGAAGAAGCGGTCGCGATAGGGATAATCGGGCCGCTCGGGGTTGTAGTTCAGGAACTCGGCAAAGAGCACGTTGACAAAGTCAGCGCCGCCCATGGCACCGCCGGGGTGTCCGGATTTGGCTTTTTCCACCATCGATGCGGCCAGAATCCGGATGTTGTCCGCCGCACGATTCATGTTGTCGGTATTCATATATAATAAGTAGTTAGGAGTAGTCATGCGCCTGACGGCGCGGTAGTCACAAGTAGTGGGGGCGCCCTTACTCGGGCTGCCCCCTCTGTGCGGGCAAAGGTACAGCGCCCCGTCTGATTTAGCCGGTGCCAAGGTCAGGGCTACTTTTGCGGCCATCATTCTACACTTCAAATTTTACACTAATGACCTCTACAACCTCTACTTCTGCCCGCCCGAAGGTGACCGGCAAGACAGTGTTTATGGGCACGATGGCTTTCCTCGTCGTACTCTTCTCTATGCCCCTGGGGCATGCCCTGATGATCCTCATGGAGCACTACCTAAAACCGCCAACGCTCTACTATGCTGCCTTTTCGATGGGCGCCGTGGGGCTGATTGTGACCGTGGCTGGCGTCTTCGCTCGCGGCGACACACGCCAGACGCTCTTTGGCCTCTTCGGCGGACTGCTCTTCTGGACCGGCTGGATTGAGTTCCTCTTCGTCTATTACGCCCACCGCTTCGGTGTGGAGCCACTCAGGAATGCGGCCGGCGAGATTGTCACCAAGCCGGAGTACCTCATCATGCCCTCCTCGTTCGGCTTTTGGGCCATGTTTATGTTGCTCTACCTCTTTAGTGTCCGCACGGGGTGCAACTTCTTCAACTACCTGCAGCGCGTCTTCTTCCGCCAGAGCACGGTGCGCGTGGAGCTGAAGCCGCTGGCCCGCCACACGGCGCTGATCACGTTCATGGAGCTGAACCTGATCCTCTGGACCAGCTACCTCGTGTTGCTCTTCTGCTACGACGACCATTTCCTCGGCGACCGTCACCCCGTCACGACGCTCGTGGCCTTCGGCGCCCTGGCCTCGTCGGTCTACATGTTCGGCCGCCTGATCCGCATCTCAAGCTGGGGCTACGCCATCCGCTATGCCATCCCCACGGTGATCGTCTTCTGGACCTTCGTGGAGGTGATCATGCGTTGGCAGATCCTGCACGAGATCTGGGTGCACCCGCTGGAGTATCGCAACGAAATGCTGATCATCCTCGTGGCTTTTATCGTGCTGCTGGGGGTAATCATCTATCGTTCGTGGCGGCGGAAGGGCTGATCGGTGGATACCAGATCTCGTCCCCCCAAGGGGATAGACCGTAATTTCAGAATGACGCCCCCGTCCCCTCAGGGGATAGGGCGTAATTTCAGGATGACGCTCCCGTCCCCTCAGGGGATAGACCGTAATTTCAGGATGACACCCCCACCCCCTCAGGGGATAGGAGCTATTTTCAGGATGACACCCCCGTCCCCTTAGGGGATAGACCGTAATTTCAGGATAACACCCCTATCCCCTGAGGGGATGAGGTGTAATTTCAGGATAACGCCCCTATCTCCTCAAGGGGTGAGGTGTAATTGCAGGATAACGCCCCTATCCCCTGAAGGGATGAGGTGTAATTTCAGGATAACGCCCTGTCTCCTCTTCGCCAATTGGGCAGACGTCCCCCGACACCCCCAATTATTGGGGATATGTGGGGGGGATGATCATAAAACGCCCCCGATTATTTGGGATTGGTATAAGAAGGGCACGGAAATATTTTTGCGCCCTCCAAAAGGACAGTGCGTAGCAGTGTGCATGCTCCGTAATGTCCCTCTTTACTAATCAAGGATACAGATGAATTTATCGGACTTACAGAACGGCGACTCGGCCGTCATTGTGCGTGTGTCGGGGCACGGAGCCTTCCGCCGACGCATTATAGAGATGGGCTTTGTACGCGGACAGAAGGTCACGTCGATGCTCAATTCCCCGCTGAACGACCCCGTCAAATACGGCGTCATGGGCTATGAGGTCTCCCTCCGACGCAGCGAGGCAGCCATGATCGAAGTGCTGCCCGAAGACGAAGCCAACCAGCCCCTGCCGGACGGCCCGGAGGAGGCACCGAACGCGAACGACCCGACGAACCGTCGGCCGTCGGCCGACACACAGCCCGCACCACGCAAGAACGAAATCAACGTGGCCCTCGTGGGCAACCCCAACAGCGGCAAGACGTCGCTCTTCAACGTCATCTCCGGTGGGCGCGAGCATGTGGGCAACTATAGCGGCGTCACCGTGGCCGCCAAAACGGGGCATGTCACCTACAAAGGCTACCGCTTCAACATCACCGACCTGCCGGGCACCTACTCCCTCTCGGCCTATTCGCCCGAGGAGCGGTACGTGCGTCAGCATATCCTCGACCGCCGGCCGGATGTGATCCTGAACGTCGTCGTAGCCTCCAACCTCGAGCGCAACCTCTACCTCACCACCGAACTGATCGACCTCAGCCAGCCGACCGTCATCGCGCTCAACATGTACGACGAGCTGGAAGCGAGCGGCGCCACGCTCAACCACGAGAAGTTGGGCGGCATGATCGGCATACCGATGGTGCCCACCGTGGCCCGCACGGGCGATGGCATCGACACGTTGCTCGACACGATCATCGACCTCTTCGAGGGCCGCAACAGCGTGGCGCGACAGGTGAACATCAACTACGGCACCACGATCGAGCCCGAACTGGCCATCGTCACCCGCCTCATGCAGCAGAGCGACGACCTGCCCCGCCAGTTCCCGCCGCGCTACTGGGCGCTGAAGCTCCTTGAGGGCGACACCGAGGCGCAGCGTACCCTGCGCAGCTGTGCGGCTTACCCGGAGTGGAAGGCGGCGGCCGAACGGGGCGCGGAGAAGATCCACCGACTGCTGGCCGAACAAACGGAGGCCGCCGTCATCGACCGCAAATACGGCTACATCGCCGGCGCCCTCCGCAAGGTCTACACCCCCGGCACCGTCGACCTCAACCGTGCCACCGACCGCATCGACCGCATCGTGGCCCATAAGTGGCTCGGCTTCCCCATCTTCATCTTCCTCATGTGGCTCACCTTCTCCACCACCTTCTGGCTCGGCAAGTATCCGCAAGACTGGATCGAGGCCGCCTTCGGTTGGTTCGGCGAACTGCTCCGCACACACATGTCCGAGGGGCCGCTGCGCGATTTGCTGGCCGACGGCGTCATCGGCGGTGTGGGCAGCGTGACCGTCTTCTTGCCTAACATCTTGCTGCTTTACCTCTTCATCTCGCTCATGGAAGACTCGGGCTACATGGCCCGCGCGGCCTTCATCATGGACCGCATCATGCACCGCATCGGCCTGCACGGCAAGTCGTTTATCCCCATGCTCATGGGCTTCGGCTGCAACGTGCCCGCCATCATGGCCACGCGCACGATCGAGAGCCACAGCAGCCGACTGATCACGATCTTGATCGACCCCTTCATGTCGTGCAGCGCACGCCTGCCGGTCTACATTCTGCTCGTCGGCACCTTCTTCTCCGCCACCGCTGGCACGGTGCTCATCTCGCTCTACGCCTTCGGTATCCTCATGGCCGCCCTCACCGCAGTGCTCCTGCGCCGCGGCGTCTTCAAAGCCGACGAGACGCCCTTCGTGATGGAGCTCCCCCCCTACCGCATGCCCACCGTCCGCGCTACGCTGAAACACATGTGGGACAAAGGCGAGCAGTACATGCGCAAGATCGGCGGCGTGATCCTCGTCATCTCCATCATCATCTGGTTCCTGAGTTATTACCCCCGCACCGAGGTGCCCACCGACACCACGCTCGACCCTGTGGCACTGTCCGAAATGCAATACGAGAATTCTTTCCTAGGTCGCATCGGCAAGTTCTGCCAACCCCTCGTAGCGCCGATGGACTTCAACTGGAAGGCTACCGTGGCGCTCCTCTCAGGTGCCGCCGCGAAGGAGGTAATCGTCAGCACGCTCGGTGTGCTCTACAGCAACGCGGACGAGGCCTCGCTCTCCGGCACCCTGGCCGCCTCGGGCGACTTTACGCAGCGTTCAGCCCTGGCCTTCCTGATCTTCATTCTCCTCTACTGCCCCTGCATCGCTTCGCTGGCCGCCATCGGCAACGAGACCGGTAGTCGCAAGTGGGTAGCCTTCTCCATCCTTTATAATACGGGTGTGGCGTGGCTGATGTCGTACGGAGTCTACCACCTCGCGGGGCTGTTTTTGAGTGCCTGAGGCTGTTCTTTTTGCCCTCAAAACGGCTCGTCTAACCACTAATAGCGAAGGGTAAGACAGTAATTTACCCACAATTAGGGATTTCGCCGCCTGCTCAGCACCCGTACCTTTGCGCTGTGAATTTTTAGTTAGACATGGATAAAAAAACCACGTAAGTCAAATAAATTTCTTTTCAGGAATCGACCGTAAGTGATTTACCGTCGATTCCTATATTTTTATACCTACCCCTCCCCCTTTTTCCTCCCCCCCTTCCTCCCGCTGCGTCGCTACCTATACATATAAGTAAGTATGCGCGTACATCCTCTTGTAAGATTGTATCGTACAATCGCGAGAAACCCTTTCGGCCCATTGTATCGTACAATCGCTTGAAAAAAACTTTTTCGGCCCATTGTACCGTACAATCACATGA
>CALHPT010000372.1 GCA_938036405.1 uncultured Tannerella sp. | reverse complement strand
CACAGCTGCATGTACCCGGCAAACTTCGCCGGCCTACGCAGAGGGCCCGAGGGCTCGGAAAAGGGATGTATGTGTGTGAAGGAACGTTTGTCCATAATCTTGTTAATCAATAAGGGGAGTAAACGGAAGCCCCATACGCGTACGGCTGTTTGTTTTGTTCTCTATCGCAGTTTCAACGTGATGATGGCGATGGCGGCGAGGATAATGCCGATCAACCAGAAGCGGACGACGATCTTCGACTCGGGGACGATGTTGAAAGGCTTCTGGATGATGGCGTCGATGCCTGCATTGCCGGGCTTCTGGAAGTGGTGATGCAGGGGGGTCATCTTGAAGATGCGCCGCCCTGTGCCGGTCTTCTTTTTGGTGTACTTGAAGTAGAAGACTTGCAGCATGACCGACAGCGCCTCGACGAAGAAGATGCCGCAGAGGATAGGCACCAGCAGCTCCTTGCGGATGATGATGGCGAAGACGGCGATGATGCCGCCGAGGGTCAGGCTGCCCGTGTCGCCCATGAAGACTTGCGCGGGATAGGCGTTATACCATAGGAAGCCGATCGTGGCGCCAATAAAGGCCGAGGCAAAGACCACCAGCTCCTCGGCACCGGGGATAAACATGATGTTGAGGAAGGAGGCGAACTCAAAGTGTGACGAGGTGTAGGCCAGCACCCCGAGCGCGATGCCGACGATGGCCGAGCTGCCAGCCGCCAGTCCGTCGAGTCCGTCGGTGAGGTTCGTGCCGTTCGAGACGGCGGTGACGACGAAGATGGTCATCAGCACAAAGAGTAGCCAGGTGACTTCCGTCTTGTAGCACCCCGCCCATTCGGCCAATACGGAGTAATCGAAGTTGTTGTTCTTGACAAAGGGGATAGTTGTCTTGGTGGACTTCACTTCGTTGGGGTGAATGCGCACCTCCTCGATCGTGTCTTGCCCCGCGCGGCGGATCTCCATGTTTTCGCGGATCACGACATCGGGGCTGAGGTAGAGCGTCAGTCCGACGATCAGCCCGAGGCCCACCTGGGCAACGATCTTGAATCGCCCGTGCAGCCCCTCTTTATCCTTCTTGAAGACCTTGATATAATCGTCTGCAAAGCCCAGTGTGCCCAGCCAGATGGTGGTGATGAGCATTAAGATCAGGTAGATGTTGTTCAGCCGGGCGAAGAAGAGCAAGGGCACGATGATGGCAATGATGATGATGATGCCGCCCATCGTGGGCGTACCCTTTTTGCTCAGCTGGCCCTCAAGGCCCAGCTCGCGGACCGTCTCGCCGATTTGCAGGCGGCGCAGGCGGTCGATGATGCGACGCCCGATGGCGGTGGAGATGAAAAGGGCTAGGATGAAGGCCATCACTGACCGGAAAGAGACGTATTTGAAGACGCCCGCACCGGGGACGTCCAGTTGATCTAAATAGTTGAATAGTTCGTACAGCATGGAGCTTTCAGTTTATGCCTTGGAGGCAGAGAAAAGGGTTCGTAACACCTCGCGATCGTCGAAGGGGTGCTTCACGCCGCGCACCTCCTGATAGTCCTCATGGCCCTTACCGGCCACGAGTACGACGTCGCCACGGCGGGCCAGTCGGCAGGCCGTCTTAATAGCCGACAGTCGGTCGGTGATGCAGAGCACACGCACCCGAGCGGCGGTGTCCAGCCCGGCCTCCATCTCGCGAATAATGGCGTCGGGATCTTCAAAACGGGGATTGTCTGACGTCAGGATGAGCTGGTCGCTCTGTCGGTCGGCCTCACGGGCCATCAGCGGACGCTTGCCCGTATCTCGATTGCCGCCCGCTCCCACCACGGTGATCACGCGCCCCGTGCCCCGCAACACTTCGTGGATGCTCGTCAGCACGTTAGCCAGCGCGTCCGGCGTGTGGGCGTAATCGACGATGGCCGTAAAGCCCTCGGGCGACGTGATCGTCTCGAACCGTCCGGCCACAGGTCGGAGGCTACTCAGCGCCACAAGCACCTGCTCCGCATCCTCGCCCAGCGCCACCGCTGTGCCATAAACGGCCAGCAGGTTGTACGCATTGAAACGGCCCACGAAAGCCACCGTCACGTCGCGCCCATCGACGAACAGCTCCGTCCCCTCAAAGTGCGCCTCCACGATCTTACCCTTGAAGTCGGCAACGGTGCGCAGCGAATAGGTCAGCTTGCGTGCAGCTGTGTTTTGCAGCATGACGGCGCCCGACTTATCGTCGGCGTTAGTCAGCGCGAAGGCCTCGGCGGGCAGTCCGTCGAAGAAACGCTTCTTGGCACGGAGGTAATTATCGACCGTCTTGTGATAGTCTAAATGATCGCGGGTGAGGTTGGTGAAGACGCCGGCGGCGTAGTGCAATCCGGCGATGCGCTGCTGATCGACTGCATGCGAACTCACCTCCATAAAGACGTGCGAACACCCGGCCTCTGCCATGCGAGCGATCAGCGCGTGCAGCGTGACGGGGTCGGGCGTCGTGTGGTCGGTGGGCAGTGTCTCCTCGTCGATGCGGTTGCAGACGGTGGAGATGAGTCCCACGCGGTAGCCTAACTTCCGGAAGAGGTCGTAAAGGAGTGTGGCGACGGTCGTCTTGCCGTTCGTCCCCGTCACACCGACGAGCGTCAGGCGTTGCGAGGGATGGCCGTGCCATGTGTCGAGCAGTCGGCCGAGCGCCTCAGCCGCATCCGATACGACGATAAAGGGCACACGCGCCTTCACGGCCTCATCGATCGTATCCGGCATGCGTTCGCCGACGATGGCGGCCGCCCCACGCTCGATGGCGGAGGCGATGTAGTCATGCCCATCCACCGTCGTACCCTTCACGGCCACGAAGAGCATGCCGTCAGCAACGCGTCGCGAGTCGGCCGTGATGCCGGTGATCTCCACACCGTCGGTCGGAGCGCCGTCGCGGCGAGTGATCCGTAGATCGTGTATCAGTTCTGTCAATTTCATATGTGTATGCTGTCTTTTTCTTGTTTCGATAGAATCCCTACCTCAATTCAATATGATATCAATCGTCTGCCCACGCGTCACGGCCTGCCCCGACGGAACAGACTGCGAGATGACGCGGCCGTGGCCGGTGAGCTTGACGCGCAGTCCGCATCGCTCAAGCGCATAGACGGCATCCTTGGCTCCCATGCCGATCACGTAAGGCATCATGCCCTCCCGGACCGTCAGCTTGCGGACGTTGAGCGTGTCGCGCCGCCCGTTGCGCCAGTAGGCCGTGAACTCGGCGTCCACACGTTTAGGTGTGGTGCGCACATCGAGCCGTTTGGCCACCGCTTGCGCAGAACGCACCTCACCGTTCTTAATGGGCGGCATCAGCGTGCGACCCGCCTCGGGCTTCATCGCACGCAAGTCGTAGCGGATCTGATTGGAGTAGACCTTTTCAGCGATCTCCTTAAACACGGTGCCAGCCATCATACCGCCCGAGGCTATGCCCCGACGTGGCCGGGAGATGACCACGATGCAGGAGTATTGGGGATTCTCGTAGGGGAAATAGCCGCAGAACGACAAGTTGTGCGCGGCCTTGGAAGCGGCAATCTGCGCCGTACCCGTCTTGCCCACGATGGAGACGACGCTCGACCGTGCGGGCTTGCCCGTGCCGTCTTTATGGTTCACCACGTTGTACATCATCTCCTGCACCGCCTTGAGTGTGCGTTTCGAACAGATCTCGGGGATGAGCACTTCCGGTTCGTAGACACGCAGCTCCTTGCTGCCCCGCATGATGCTCTTGACGAACATCGGGCGCATCATACGGCCATCGTTGGCGATGGCGTTGAAGAAGGCCAGCGTATTGATCGGCGGGATCTGCACCTCGTAACCGAACGACATCCACGGCAGCGTCATGCGCGACCATTGCGGGTCGCCCGGCCGACGAATCTTGGCGCGACCGGCCCCGGCGATGTCGAGATTCAGATCAGCGTCGATACCCGTGCGGTGAAGACCGTCGATGAACTTACGCGGGTTGTTGCCGTAGCCCTTGAGGACGATCTTGGCGATACTCACGTTGGAGGAATACCAGATGCTCTGCGCCACGGTGATCGTACCGTAGCCACCGCTCTGGGCATTATGGTCGCGGATGGTGCGGCCGTTGAATTTGTAGGTGCCGTTGCCCACATCGATGGGCGATTCGGGGGTACAGATGCCGTCTTCGAGGGCCACCATCATGGAGGCGATCTTGAACGTCGAGCCCGGCTCTAACTCGTCGGCCAACGCATGGTTGCGCAACTCGGCATAGACGCCCGGCCGGATACGCTCCATGTTCGAAATGGCCTTCACCTCGCCCGTCTTCACCTCCATGACGACCGCCACGCCCGACGCCGCATCGGCCTCCTGAAGCTTATCCACCAGCGCCTTCTCCGTGAGGTCTTGTATCTGCAAGTCGATCGTCGTGCGGATGTCTAAACCGTCGACAGGCTCCTCCTCGACGACGTTCGTCCACCGTCCGCCTACGCGCACGATAGAGTTGTATCCCGGCTTGCCGTGCAGGAGTGTGTCGTAACGCAGCTCCAGGCCGTTCTTGCCCTTCGAGAGTCCGCCCGTCTCGATCTCGTTATAAATGTCTCCGATGGTGCGTGAGGCCAACGAACCAAACAGCTTCTGCCGCTGCACCATCTCTCGCTCGTAGAGTCCACCGACGTTGCGGCCGAGGCGGAAGAAGGGGAATTCGCGGATCTCCTTATAGTCGGCGTAGGAGACGCGGTACTCGTAGAGAGGATATTGTCGGCTCTTCTGCCTCAGTCCACGGAGCAGGTAGGCGCGATAACCCGCGGCGGTACGATTTTTCAGCTTGCGAGAGAGGTAGTAGGCCAGCGAGTCGATTCCGTTCTGGCGAGACCGCATGAAGGTGTCGATGTTCACCTCCTTCTTCCCCCTGGGCGAGGGTTCGCGGAAGCCTGCCGCTTGAAAGTCGACATAGAGGTAATAGCGCGGCACACTCGTCGCCATCAGCTTGCCGTCGGCCGAATAGATATTGCCGCGGCTGGGGGTCACGAGTCGGTTCGGCTTCTTCCGACTCTCGGCCACCTTGGTCCACTTCGCTTTCTCTAAGATGGCCGTCTTGAAGGCCAGAAACAGGATGCCCGCCGCTATGGGGCTAAGCAGCATGACGATGATAAAGTATCGCGTCAAGATCTGCCCGCCTTTTGCATTACGCGCGGCCTGCTCGTTCTCTTTCTCTTGTTCTGACATATCTATCTACAGCTCCTTAGAAAGTAGAAAGTAAGACTGGCCAACGGCTTGCCGCACCGCTGGATCGAAAGTGACCCGGCAAGTCACTTGCCGCGCCGCTGGGTCAAAAGTGAGCTGGCAAGTCGCTTGCCGGAGCCGCTGGGACAAAAGTGACGCTGGCAAGTCGCTTGCCGGCGCCGCTGGGACGAAAGTGACGCTGGCAAGTCGCTTGCCGGCGCCGCTGGAGCGAAAGTGACGCTGGCAAGTCGCTTGCCGGAAAAAAGAAAGACTCATCGCAGGCATATCATTTATGAATGATGTAAGGCGGCGTCTGGGCCGTCTCGATGTCCAGCCCTTTCTCCTTCACCAATAGCTCGATCTGCGACAGGCGGTTGCTACCCGTCAACTGTCCAGACACGGCCAGCGATTCATTCTTCACGTCTTTCAGCTCGCGCTGCAAACGGTCTATCTCGCGCAGTTTAAGTAGGCATGTGTAGCGGTTGCTGATGAAGATGAAAAGCATCACCACCACCAGCACAATCAGGCGGGTGTGACGGATGATAAAGTCTTCCTTCAGCACACCTCCGCCCAGGATATAGAGCAGTGTGAGCTGCCGTTTGGGTTTGCTTGATGTATTCGTTTCCGTCATGATTCTCTTTGACTACTTCTTTACGACTTCTGACTACTTCGCTCCGCTTACACTACACGATTTCCCCCACGCGCAACTTGGCGCTGCGCACGCGCGGATTGCGCCCCACCTCTTCAGCCGTCGGGATGATGGGCTTGCGGCCCACGGGACGGATAGGCGAAAGACGATTCCCGAAAACGTCTTCCTCACCCTGTCCATCCATGCGACCGGTGCGCATGAAACGCTTCACGGGCCGATCCTCCAGCGAGTGGTAGGTGATGACGGCCAACCGTCCGCCGGGGCGGATCACGTGGAGCGTCTGGCGGAGCATGTCGTCGAGGGCTCCCATCTCGTCATTGACCTCGATCCTGAGCGCCTGAAAAACCTGCGCATAGTAGCCAGTCGCATCTCGTCGGCCGGCCATGGGTTGCAGGATGGCGGTCAGCTCGGCCGTCGTGCGGATGGGGTGTTCGTTGCGCGCACGGACGATGGCCTCGGCAGCACGCCGGGCATTTGCCAGCTCGCCGTACGTATGGAGCAGGCGGGCCAACTCTTCCTCGGCGTACGTGTTCACGATCTCTGCCGCGGTGCGGCCCGCGCGGTTGTTCATCCGCATATCCACTTCGCCGTCGAAACGGAAGGAGAAGCCGCGATGAGGCGTGTCGAAGTGATGCGACGAAACGCCGAGATCGGCCAGCACACCGTCCACGCGATCTACGCCATGATAGCGCAGGAAGGAGGCGAGGTAGCGGAAGTTGCTGCGGACAAAGACGAAGCGCGGATCGTCGATCGGGGCATTGGCCTCGGCGTCGGCGTCTTGATCGAAAGCGAAGAGTCGGCCGCCAGCCCCCAGTCGGCTGAGGATGGCCCGGCTATGGCCGCCGCCACCTAACGTGACGTCGACATAGACGCCGCCCGGCAACAGCTGGAGTGCCTCCAAACATTCCTCAAGCAGGGCGGGGACGTGGTAATCTCTTCTTTCTGTATTCATCGTTTTTGCGCTGTCCTTTGAAGCACAGCGGAGTGTCCGAAGTGTTCAATCGGGCGCAAAACTACACACGTAGACAAGAGTTTCCGATTTCCCGCTCAGAGAAATGACTACTCACTGGCTCACCCCGCTATAATCCGTGATTATGGGATGGTATTGGCGGCAGAAGAAACGGATGTCTGACTCGGTGATGGCCTCGGGGTAAGTCATGACGAGCAGGGGCACGGGCTGGCTATTCTTTTCGTAGGGCGGCTGCGTGTAGGCGTGCTCGTTGAGGGTGAAGCCGACACGGCGATAGAATCCGATCCGACGGTGCCGCAGCTCATTGTCCGGCGGCTCCACCTCGAGCCAGACGGGCAGATCTGACTCCGAGAGGAAACGCTTGAGGATGTGCTCGCCATGCTGCATGCCGCGCAGGTGCTGGACGACGGCGAGGTGCTCGACATAGCGGACGCTCTCAAAATCCCACCAGAGCAAGATGCCGATAAAAAAATGGTGATCCATGATGACATCGAAGTGGTACATGGAACGTTGCATGATGCGGCGTTGCGAACCGAGGCGACGGCGTTCGTCTACGGGGAAGGACTCCTTGTAGAGCCGCCAAGCACGGGTAAACTCGGGGTGGCCGGGGTCGGTCAGTCGGATGCGTCTCATTGGTTCGGACGGGGGATAGCTGCTTATCGCACGAGCGAGGGCTTAGCTGCGATGGCGGTAAGTCTGCTCCATGTACTGAATGAAAGCTCGGTTGACCATGCGTGTGCCGCCGGGCGTGGGATAGTCACCTGAGAAGTACCAGTCTCCCGGATGGTCGGGGCAGGCGTCATGGAGGCCGTCGAGGGACTGGAAGACGATGCCGATTTCGGCGTGAATGTCAGATCCGGTGAGCATATGGGCCATGTGGTCCGAGATCTCCTCGTCGGTAAAGGGGGCATAGATCGCCTTGACGCAATTCACCCGGAACTCGTCCGGCGTCCCCTGCTGACGGCGGGCACGATCGTAGGCATCGGTGATGATATGCGTCATGCTGCGGGTCTTGAGCAGGTCGATGGCCGTGCGGAAGGCGATGAATTCGCCGAGGCTCGACATGTCGATGCCGTAATAATCCGGGTAGCGGATCTGTGGCGAGGAGGAGACGACGATGATGCGGCGCGGGTGGAGGCGGTCGAGGATGCTGATGATGCTACGGCGGAGGGTGGTGCCGCGCACGATGCTGTCGTCAATGACGACGAGGTTATCCTTGTAAGGCTCGATGCTGCCGTAGGTGATGTCGTAGACGTGTGCGGCGAGGTCGTTGCGGGTGTTGCCCTCGGCGATGAAGGTGCGGAGCTTGATGTCCTTCAAAACGATCTTCTCGCTGCGGACGCGCTGAGAAAGGATGCGGCGGACAGTGGCTGCGTCTTGAAGCACACCGGGGGCAGTGAGCTGTTGCTCCATCTGTCGGTCGAGATGCTTCTGTAGCCCTTCGAGCATACCGAAATAGGCCATCTCGGCGGTGTTCGGGATGAAGGAGAAGACGGTGTGATCTAAGTCGCCGTCGACCTTGCGGAGGATCGGCTCGACGAGGTTTTCGCCGAGCTGCTTCCGCTCGCGATAGATGTCGCGGTCGCTGCCGCGGGAGAAATAGATGCGCTCGAAGGAGCAGGCGCTGAGCGAGCGTGGCTCGAGGAGTTGCTCGGTGCGCCAGGAGCCGTCGCGGCGGATGAAGAGCGCCTCGCCCCGGCCCAGCTCGCGGACGTCGCTGGCTTGCACATTCATCACCGTCTGAATGACGGGCCGCTCGGAGGCGATGACTACGATCTCGTTGTCCGCGTAATAGAAGGCGGTGCGGATACCCCAGGGGTCGCGGATGGTGAAAGATTCGCCGCTGCCGGTCGATCCGCAGATGACGTATCCGCCGTCCCACGTGCGGGCGGCGGGCTGCACGACGCGCGAGATGTCGAGGTGTCGCTCCACCTCGCGCGTCACCTCTTGGCCCGTGCGCCCGGCGTCGACTTCAAACTGTCGGCGCAGGCGGTCGGCCTCCACGTCGAGCAGATGGCCGATTTGCTCGAGGATGAAGTACGTGTCGGCATACTTGCGGGGGTGTTGGCCCGAGGAGCGAATCTCGGCGAAGATGTCGTCCGTATTCGTGAGGTTGAAGTTGCCGCAAAGGGCCAAGTTGCAGGCGCGCCAGTTGCTGCGGCGCAGGAAGGGGTGGATGTAGTCGAGACCTGACCGGCCGGTGGTGCTGTAACGCAGATGGCCCATGTAGAGTTCGCCGGCGAAGGGGAGGTAAGCGGCCGCGTGGGCGGGATCTGAGAGGTGCTCGGGGGCGACGTCGCGGTAGCGGCTGTAGACCGTCTCGAAGATCTCAGTGATGGCGCCCGAGCCGGCGGCACGCTCGCGAAACATGTACTCCTCGCCGGGCGTGGCGCTGAGCTTTACGCAGGCGAAGCCCGCGCCGTCCTGCCCGCGGTTGTGCTGTTTCTCCATCAGGAGGTAGAGCTTGTTGAGGGCATACATCCATGTGCCGTACTTACGGTGGTAATATTCGAGCGGTTGGAGCAATCGGATCATTGCCACGCCGCATTCGTGCTTCAAAGTCTCCATTTCGTTTGTTGTGAATTTATCTTCGGGCGGCAAAAGTAGGGAAGCCGAAAGGGATAAGCTCACATGGAGAAACGAAAAATGAAAAACGGACTGCGGTAGGGTGGGATCGACAAAGACAAACTGAAAAACGAAGCGGCCGACCCTCCCGCCGGGCGCGTCCGTTTGCCCTCCGCGTGCTCCCCATCCGGCGCCGCGATAGACACGTGCCGCTCCGTCGGCTGTTTACCTGCCGTTGTCTGGAGCGATGGCCGGTTCGGAGCCTCCGAAGGCGCCAATGTCTCGGACAATCATAACTGCCAAGCTTCGGAGTTACGATTGTCTCGATCGATATTAAATGCTAAGCTTCATACTTGCTATTGTCTCAGACAATAATAAGAGCTAAGCTTTGGAGTTATTATTGTCTCAGACAATGATAAGTGCATATTTTACGAGTTAATATCGTCTCGGACAATCATAAGTACAAATCTTCCGACTTAATATCGATCGAGACAATATTAAACGCTAAGCTTGGTACTTACTATTGTCTCAGACAACGATAAGTGCATATTTTAGGAGTTAATATTGTCTCGGACATTATTAAGCGCTAAGCTTAGGAGTTAATCTTGATCGAGACAATAAGGACTTCGAG
>CALHPT010000371.1 GCA_938036405.1 uncultured Tannerella sp. | reverse complement strand
CAATAACAACCAACAACCCTCAAAACACCCGGTCCACAAAACCAGACCAGGCCAGACGCTGCGCCTTTCTTCAGGGTTCCTCGCGCCATGATGCAGTGCCCAATCGTATGGCGGTGATAGAGTATCTCGCGAGCGCAACACCTTCTGATTCATACGAAGGCATTGCGATGACGTACTCAGATATCGTCGAAGACGGGACGACGGAGACAGAGGAGCAGGAATATCTCGTGAGCGGTGACATGGGCGCCATCATGATCGTGATTCCGCGGAACCGGTGCGCTGCAGGCGAAGAGGCTGTCGCTTTTAAGGGCGTGAGCTTCAATACCTTCGTGCAATGCGCATGATCAAAGCGGTAACAAAGAGGGGCAGTAACCAGTGCTAACAGACGAGTTACATACCATTGGCTCAGGGTTCATCGAGAGCTTCGATTCACGTTATCCGACGCGCATTCTGGAAACACTTCTTTGCGACCGTACCACCGGACGCAACATCATCTGGGCTGATAACGAGTACGAGGCGCTTGGCGTTGGCTACATGGGAGACGATGAGATCACCGTCGAGAAGATCACTGGCCTCTCCTCCGGCGTCATCAAGCCCCGGATCACCAAGGAGAAGGAACACCAGTCACAGCGCGCCAAGACGCGAGCCGAGGTATTCACACCGTCATGGCTGGTGAACCGTATGAACAACGATCTTGACGCCATATGGTTCGGTAGGCGGGATTCCTTCAATACTGAGGACGGCATCACGTGGCTCACCAGCACGTCGCCAGTCGTTTTCCCTAAGCGGAAAGGCTTAGGCTGGCACGCCTACGTCAAGAGCCCCCGCTTGGAGATAACCTGCGGAGAGGCCCCCTTCGTGTGTTCGCGCTACGACACCGTTACAGGTACCCCTCTTCCCATAGGCGAGCGCATAGGCTTCCTCGATCGGAAACTACGCATCGTAGGAGAAAAGACAAAGTCGCGCCGCGAGTGGGTTCGCTGGGGGCTTGCTGCCCTCAAAGCCTCCTACGGCTTCGAGTACCAGGGTGATAACCTGCTCCTTGCACGCATCAACGTGTTCGAAACATTCTGCGAACACCTGCGCGAGCGATGGGGCCCGGGAATATCCGACGAGGAACTGGACCAGGCGGCCTGGGTCGTGTCATGGAACTTCTGGCAGATGAACGGCTTAACCTACGCGGTGCCCACCAACAAGATGGACGCCGTCGTGCAGTCGGCGCTCTTCGGATATGAGGAGCCCGTGCCGGAGCCCCTGCAGCCCACGCTGTTCGAGCTCCTGGACGAATCGCCATTCGACGATACAGTAGTTGAAGAAGAAAAGGGAGGGGAGCCCGGCGAGACGGTGCCCCTCTGTGTCATATACGACTGGCAGGAAAACGAGCCCCTCGAGTTTCAAGCGATGAAAGGCAAGGCACGTCCCATGGACAAGAAGTTCTACGCGGTAATCGGCAACCCTCCGTACCAGAGTGATAAAGACGACAACGACCGAAAGCCGCCGATATACGACGTCTTCATGGACGCGGCTTATCAAGTGAGTGACCGAGTCGAACTTGTTACGCCTGGCCGTTTTCTTTTCAATGCTGGCCAAACGCCTAAAGCGTGGAACGAAAAGATGCTAAATGACGAGCATGTGAAAGTTCTGTTATATGAGCCTGACGCATCAACGGTATTCCCCAACACAGACATTAAGGGCGGAATCGCTATCACGCTGAGAGATGCCACCTCTGATTTTGGGAAAATAGAGACTTTCACAATTTATCCGGAGCTCAACGGGATATTAAAGAAAGTCAATCGTGCAACAAGTGGGCAGTTGCACCTAGATAGCATCTTTGCATCGCAGCGTTGCTATAAATTCTCGGACCTTTTCTACCAAGAAAATGCTGAGAACGAAAACGTCTCGGAACAACTAGGACCAGGGAATCGAATCAAAATAGTCTCGAAGGTAATGGAAACGCTACCCGAAATTTTTACAGTCAAGCCGAACGGCCCCGAAACAGACGTCTATAAGTTCTTTGGCTGGAAAAATGGCAAGAGAATGCATCGCTATATCGCAAAGAGGTTCATCAGCGAGAACGAGTACATAGACGGCTTCAAGCTCTTGATTCCAGAAGCTAACAACTCGGGAAAATACGGAGAAACGCTTGCAGAACCAATGGTAGTTGGTCCCAATACAGGCTCATCGGATACATTCCTGAACGCCGGGCCTTTCAAGACTGAGGGTGAGGCTTGTAATCTTGCTCGCTACTACAAAACGAAGTTTTTCAGGGCTCTTCTTGGTGTAAAAAAGGCGACGCATCACAGCCCATCGCAAGTATGGAGGACAATTCCACTCCAGGACTTCACGTCCGCCTCCGACATTGACTGGTCGAAGCCCATTTCCGAGATCGACCGGCAGCTCTACGCGAAATATGGGCTTACCGACGAAGAGATTGACTTCATCGAGTCGCACGTGAAGGAGATGATCTGATCATGGCTTTCACCGACATCAGCAACCTCGTCAAGACCTCTCGTCCGGCGCTGCCGCAGATATACGCCTACACCACGCCCGAGATCGCCCGCCATGACGGCTGGACCAAGATCGGCTACACCGAGCAAAACGTGAGGGAACGCCTCAAGCAGCAGGCGCACACGATCGACGTGGTGTACAAGCTCGAGTGGCACGGCAACGCAACCTTCGAGGACACGGGCAAGACCTTCCATGACACGGACTTCCACGGTTACCTGCGCAAGCTCGACGTGAGGGACAAGCCAGGCACCGAGTGGTTCGAAATCGAGCCAGACCCGGCTCACGTGCGCTTCTACGAGTTCCGCGAGAACCACGGCGTCGTCGAGGACGCGCCCGCGACCATCGAGTACCGCCTGCGCAACGAGCAGGAGCGCGCCTCCGAGGAGACCGCGAGCTACGCGCGCAGCCACGAGGGCGGCGAGTTCCTCTGGAACGCCAAGCCGCGCTTCGGCAAGACCCTCACCTCCTACGACTTCTGCAAGCGCGTGGGCGCGCAGAAGGTCCTCATTGTCACCAACCGCCCTGCCATCGCCAACTCCTGGTACGACGACTACGAGGGGTTCGTGGGGCGCGACTCCGGGCTCGTGTTCATCAGCTCGGCACCCGCGCTCCAGGGCAGGAAGTACTGCCTCACTCGCGAGCAGTACCTGGACGGCCTCCAGAAGGGCGGCCCCAAGGGCTTCATCGAGTTCGTGAGCCTGCAGGACCTGAAGGGCGCCATCGACTTCGGCGGCAAGTACGACAAGCTCGAACACGTCGCCAACCTCGAGTGGGACGTCCTCATCATCGACGAGGCGCACGAGGGCGTGGACACCTTCAAGACCGACGTGGCCTTCGACCACATCAGGCGCAAGTTCACGCTTCACCTCTCGGGAACGCCCTTCAAGGCCATCGCGAACGAGAAGTTCCCCGAGGAGGCCATCTTCAACTGGACCTACGCCGACGAGCAGAAGGCCAAGAGGGACTGGGACGACCCGGAGCTCCCCAATCCCTACGCGGACCTGCCGCGCCTCAACATGTTCACCTACCAGATGTCCGACATCGTGGCCGACGAGGTCAGCCGCGGCATGGACATCGACGGCGAGACCGTGGAGTACGCCTTCGACCTCAACGAGTTCTTCGCCACCAACGAGAACGGCTACTTCCTGCACAACGACGACGTCGACCGCTTCCTGGACGCGCTCACCACGCAGAGGAAGTTCCCGTTCTCCACCCCCGAGCTCAGGGACGAGCTGCGCCACACCTTCTGGATGCTCAACCGCGTCGACTCCGCCAAGGCTCTCGCGAAGAAGCTGAGGCAGCATCCCGTGTTCAAGGACTACGAGATCGTGCTCGCCGCCGGCGACGGCAAGCTTGACGACGACGAGGCGAGCGCGCAGGCCTTCGACAAGGTGCGCAAGGCCATAGCCGAGCACGACCGCACCATCACGCTCTCGGTGGGCCAGCTCACCACCGGCGTCACCGTGCCCGAGTGGACGGCGGTGCTCATGCTCTCCAACATGAAGAGCCCTGCGCTCTATATGCAGGCGGCCTTCCGCGCACAGAACCCGTGCCTGTTCAACTGTGGCAGCACCTTCCTGCGCAAGGAGAACGCCTACGTCTTCGACTTCGACCCCGCCCGCACGCTCACCATCTTCGAGGAGTTCGCCAACGACCTCTACACCGACACCGCCTCGGGCGGCGGCACCGCAGACGACCGCAAGCAGCGCGTGAGGACGCTGCTCAACTTCTTCCCGGTCATAGGCGAGGACGAGAACGGCGAGATGGTGGAGCTCGACGCCGAGCGCGTGCTTTCCATCCCTCGCAGGATCCGCTCGCACGAGGTGGTGCGCCGCGGATTCATGAGCGACTTCCTCTTCCAGAACATCGCAAACGTCTTCCGTGCGCCCGCCGAGGTGCTCGAGGTGCTTCAGAAGTTCGAGCCCTTCAAGACTCCCAGCAAGCAGCTCGGCGTGCGCGAGGACACGGCTGACGAGCTCGACCTCGACGAGAACGGCGAGATCGACATCCCGCAGGAACGGGTAATAGGCCTTGCCGAGGGGATGTTCGGCGAGAAGGTCTACGGCTCCATCGCGGACGAGCTCGACGACGCCATCGACGCCATAACCGTCGACGAGGGCGGAGACCCCGACGACGTGTTCCTCGACAAGCTGCGGTCGATCTTCTCAGACAGTATCGCCAAGCCCCTCGTGGAGGCGGCGAACGAGAAGTACGGCGACAAGTTCCGCGCCTCGCAGCAGAAGAAGGTGGAGCGGCGCATCAAGGCGGACGTGGACATCAGGCTCAACCGCGAGGTGGGCAACTTCACCATCGAGAGAAACCGCATCGAGAAAGACCGCGCAAGCCAGCTCGACCTCGCGCAGACGCAGGAGGAGGCCGACAAGATCAACCACGCACACGACGAGAAGATCGAGAACGCACGCCAGAGCCTTGTGGAGAGCCTCAAGGACTCCCGTGACGAGCTGGTAAAGAGCGCCGGCGAGACCGTGGTTCGCGAGGTGGAAACCGCCAAGAGGGAGAGCAAGAAGCAGGCCATCGAGGGCAACATCCGCGACCATCTGCGTGGCTTCTCCCGCACGATCCCCTCGTTCCTGATGGCCTACGGCAACGAAGAGACGACGCTCGCCAAGTTCGACCAAATCATCCCCGCTGACGTGTTCCTGGAGGTCACGAGCGTGACCGTGGAGCAGTTCCGCCTGTTGCGCGATGGCGGAGACGTCACCGACCCCGAGAGAGGCGAGACGATCCACTTCGAGGGGCAACTCTTCGACCCCGTGGTCTTCGACGACTCGGTGCGCGAGTTCATCGACCTGCGCGGCAAGCTCGCCAACTACTTCGACGACAGCCGGGACGAGGACATCTTCGACTACGTGCCGCCGCAGAAGACCAACCAGATCTTCACGCCCCGTAACGTGGTCGTGAAGATGGTCGACCTGTTCGAGCAGGAGAACCCGGGATGCTTCGACGATCCAGAGCACACCTTCGCCGACCTCTACATGAAGAGCGGCCTCTACATCACCGAAGTCATTAAGCGCCTGTTCAACAGCGAGAAGATGCACGATCTCTTCCCTAACGACCGAGCCAGGCTCGACCACATCCTTGAGAGGCAGGTCTTTGGCATCGCACCGACCGAGATTATCTACAAGATAGCGACGAACTACATCTTGGGTGCGAACGGCGAGGTAGGCGGCGACTGCGACACGAACTTCGTGAAGGCCGATTCCGCCGAGCTCGCCAAGGAGGGAAAGCTCGCCGAGTTCGTCGAGCAAACGTTCGGGAGAAAGTTGCGCGGATAGACGTACACTGCCATACTAAAAAACTGAAAACAAAGCAGCTCTCGCAGCCACAATATCGAAGCATTGCAGTTCAAAAAGTACTATCGACGGCACGCAGGTCAATATTGCTGCTATACAAATCACGATACGTTTTACTTGGAGCAAGCCAAACGCTTTGGTAAATAACTCGGCGAAACGGAACGACTTTGGCCTGATATTAAACTGGCTCTTCAGAGTTGAGTGTGGGTGGAGGCGTCTAGGCCGCCTGCGATGA
>CALHPT010000370.1 GCA_938036405.1 uncultured Tannerella sp. | reverse complement strand
GTATGGACCATCAACCTCAACCTGACCCACTACAAGAACAAGATCTCTTACCTGCCCGAAGAAAAGAAGACGAACAACGTGGGCGGATACGACGGCTATGTGAATGGCATCCGTTACTACGGTGAAGGCCTGCCCATCAACACATGGCGTATCCACCGCTTTGCAGGTCTGTCTTCCGAAGGCAAATCGCTGTGGTATTACACCGACAAGACGACCGGCGAAGAGAAGACGACGGACTCTTTCTCTAATGCAGACTATTACCTCTGCGGCGACCCGAACCCGGATCTCTACGGTGGTTTTGGCACCTCGCTCAGCTACCGCGGCTTCGACCTCTCGGCACAGTTCTCTTACTCCGTGGGTGGCAAGATCTACGACTACGGATATGCAGGTATGATGTCTAACCCCATCTCCTCTTCGGCCAGTGGTTTCCGCTTGCACAAGGACGTCTTCAACGCATGGTCGCCCGAGAACACCAGCTCTGAAATTCCTCGCTGGTACTTCGACGACCTTAACTCCGCCGGACAGTCTGACCGCTTCCTCATCGACGGTAGCTACCTCAACTTCCAGAACATTCAGCTCGGTTACACGGTGCCTGATAACCTGACCAAGCGTCTGGGCGGTGTCCGCAACCTGCGTTTCTACGTCACCTGCGACAACATCTATTACTGGTCTAAACGCAAAGGCTTGGATCCACGCACTACCACCACCGGTAGCACCTCCTCAGCCGGCGTATCGCCCTATCGCACTTACTCTGCCGGCCTCAGCCTGCAATTCTAAGTTCCAACCTTATCCCCCTTGTATAACAACTAAGAAAGGATGATCACAATGAAAAAGATAACTCTGATCACGAAAGCCCTTGCCTGCTGCGTACTGCTTATGGCAGTCGGCCTGAACAGTTGCATCGAAGAGAATTTCCCCGAGTCGTCCACGGCGACGAAGGATCAAGTCATGAAGTCGAAGAACGCGATGGAAGCCCTGCAAAACTCCATCGTGGGCTACATCAACGAATACGATAGCTATGGTGCCGACTACACCTATGACTTCGGATACTCCGCCTTTGGTATCATGCGCGACGTGATGTGCGAAGACTTTTATGTCTACAGCTCCGACTACGACTACTTCTCCTCGTTTGGCCTTTGCACCAGCCTCGGCGTGAACAACTCGATGGGCTACGTGCTCTACGGATACTACTTCAAGCTCCTCAAGCGAGCCAACGACCTCGTCGGGCTGATCGATGCGAACACCACCGACCCGCTCCTGAAGCAGTATGCCGGCGTAGCTCACACTTACCGCGCATTGGCTTACCTCGATATGGCGCGCCTCTACGAATACAAGAAGACGGGCATCGCCAAGCTCGACAACGAAGCGGCCGCTAACAAGATCTATGGCCTCACCACGCAGCTCGTCACCGAGACAACCACCGAGACTGAAGCACGCAACAACCCGCGCGTCCCCTTCCAGACGATGTACAAATACATCCTCGACGAACTGGAGACAGCCGGTAACCTCCTCAACGGCTTCACCCGGTCAGCCAAAAACCTGCCCAACTCCGCCGTTGTCGCCGGACTGAAGGCACGCACCTGGTTAGAGCTGGGCACACGCTTCGAGAAGTATCCGGCCGATCTGGCTGCCTTCACCGCCGTTCGCTCGGACATCACCTCTGCCAAAGACTGCTACGCCAAAGCGGCTCAGTTCGCCCGCGAAGCCATCACCGCCAGCGGTGCACAGCCCCTGACTGAGAGCGATTGGTACGGTGGCAAGAGCTACACGACGGGCTTCAATTCCGTCCTCACCCCTTCTTGGATGTGGGGTTCTATCACGAAGGAGGCCAACGTCTACAGCTCCTACGTCAACTTCGCTTCTAACATGTGCCCCGAGCAGACCTTTGGTGTAGCGAACTCTACCTACTTTGCCATGCGCACCGTCAGCAAGGCACTCTTCGATCAGATCCCCGACGCCGACTGGCGTAAGGCCTCTTGGATCTCTCCCGCCGACACGGGTAAGGGACCGGGCACGAAGTATCGCACGCTCCTCACCGACGACGGTTTCAATGCGCTGCCCGCTTACACCGGACTGAAGTTTAAGCCGAACGAAGGCAACATGATCGACTACAAGGTGGGCGCCGCGATGGACTATCCGCTGATGCGCGTCGAGGAGATGTACTTCATCGAGGCTGAAGCGCTGGCCGCAAGCCAAGGCGTCGCTGCCGGTGTCTCTGCTTTGGAGAGCTTTATGAAGACGTATCGCTACGATTCCTACAAATGCAACGCCACCACCTTAGCTGATTTCCGCAAAGAGTTGATGTTGCAAAAGCGCATCGAGTTCTGGGGCGAAGGCATCATCTTCTGGGACTACAAGCGCCTCGAGCTGAAAGTCACCCGTGGATATAAGGGCACGAACTGCCCCGTAGGCTACCGCATGAATTCGCTCGAAGGATACTGCGCGCCGTGGTTCAACATCTACTTCAATAAGTATGAGACGGACCAGAACAAGGCCATCATCCTCAACCCCGACCCATCCGGAGTTATCTCCGACTGGAAAGGCGAGTGATCCCCTTCACGCTGCCCGTCTAAACTAAAAGAGGCGCCCCGCAGCTCTGCGGGGCGCCTCTTTGCTTTTCGTGACTGGGGGGGGAGGACGGGACAAAAGGATCGCTCCCGCCCCCCCAACGATCACCCGTAAATGATCTTCCCGGACTCGTCCTTAAACTCCTCGAAGCTCTTGCTGTACTGGTTCATGGCGCGAAGGCTCATGCCCATGCTTGAGAAACCACCGTCGTGGAAGAGGTTCTGCATCGTCACCTTACGCGTGAGGTCGGAGAAGAGCGTCACGCAGTAGTCGGCGCAGTCGTCCGCCGTGGCGTTGCCCAGCGGGCTCATCTTATCGGCAAAGTCCATCAGGTGGTCCATGCCCTTGATGCCGCTGCCGGCCGTGGTCAGCGTAGGCGACTGCGAGATGGTGTTGATCCGGACGCCCTTTTCGCGGCCGTAGATGTAGCCAAAGCTGCGCGCGATGGACTCCAGAAGGCTCTTGGCGTCGGCCATGTCGTTATATCCGAAGAAGGTGCGCTGCGAGGCCACGTAGGTCAGGGCCACGATGGAACCACCGTCGGCGATGGCGTCCTGCTTCTTGGCCACCTGCAGCATCTTGTGGAAGGAGACGGCCGAGATGTCGAGCGTCTTCGAGAGCAGGTCGTAGTCCAGATCGTCGTAGGTGCGCTTCTTGCGCACGTTGGGGCTCATACCGATGGAGTGGAGCACGAAATCGATCGGCCCACCCAGCTCGCGCACCGACTCGGTGAAGACCGTTTCGAGATCCTCCACGCTCGTCGCGTCGGCGGGGATCATCGGTGCGCCAAGGCGCTCCGAGAGCTTGTTCACGTCGCCCATACGAACCGCGATCGGCGTGTTCGTCAGCGCGATCTTCGCTCCCTCTTCCACGGCCCTTTCGGCCACCTTCCATGCGATCGACAAATCATTCAATGCACCGAAGATGATGCCTCTCTTTCCTTGCAATAAATTGTAACTCATTGTTCTTTCTCTAATTATTTATCGGCGGCAAAGATAGAACATGCGCGTGCGCCCCACATGACTGTCTTCTCCGACAGGGAATCGGACAGAATCAACGATTTTATTCACTCTACAATTATAGAGTGAATAAAAATCGAGTGGATATTAAGCCTGGCATTATAGAGTGAATAAAAATCGAGTTGATATTAACGCTGGCATTATAGAGTGAATAAAAACTGAGTTGACATTAAGCCTGGCATTATAGAGTGAATGGCATGCGACAAAATATTAAGCCTGGCATTATAGAGTGAATGGCATGCGACAAAATATTCAATCTACAATTATAGAGTGAATGGAAACCGCTGCAACGAGCACGCAGCGATCGGGGGGCAGAATAAAAGGGCAACCGTCCATCGTCCATCGCGCCTCTTCGACCCCGTGCAATCACCCCCAGACGCCCTCCCGACACCTGTGTGCGCCCCAATCTGTCGTCGTTTTTTCTCTACGTTTGCGCCCCAAAACCAATTAAATAGACAGGTAGCCCGCGGGCGCGACGGCGGTCGTGTCCCCCCGGGGGGCGCGGGCTACGGTCTCACAGCTGCTGACTACTTATACTACTTCTAACTACTACTTTAATATGAATGAGGCAATCAAGAAGGGATGGCCGCACGTGCTGGCGGTCGTTCTGTTTTTCGCATTGGCTGCGATCTATTTCGCGCCCGAGCTGTTCGACGGCAAGGGACTGGTGCAAGGCGACGTAAACAGCGCGATGGGTTGGGGAAAAGACATCACCGACCATTATCTCAAGACGGGCGAGCATGCCCACTGGTCGGCCCGCATGTTCGGCGGCATGCCGCATAACTACACGCAGAGCGCACCGATGGTGAACATCTTCGACTATCTGAGCCGCGGTCTTTCGTACCTGCTGTCGTTCAACTCGCGGCTCGTGTTTCTCTACCTCATCGGGTTCTACATCTTCATGATCGCGCTGGGCTGCCGGCCGGCCCTGAGTGCCATCGGCGCCGTGGCCTACGCCTTCGCGTCGTACAACCTGATCATCATCGAGGCCGGGCACGTCAATAAGTGCCTCGTCATGGCCACGATGGCGCCCGTCCTTGGCGGCGTCATCCTCTGTTATCGCAAGAAATACCTCTGGGGCAGCATCGTCACGCTGCTCTTCACCGGCCTGAACGTCCTCTGGAGCCATCAGCAGATCAGCTATTACCTACTTATTATGATGCTCATCCTGGCCCTCACCTACTTCGTCTTCGCGATACGCAACCACACGCTGGGAGACTTCTTCAAGTCGTCCGCCGTGCTGGCCGTAGTCGGCGCGTTGGCCGTAGCGCCAGCAGCCGGACAGCTGATCAGTTCGGCCGATTACGTCAAGGACTCGATGCGCGGCGGCGCCGTGCTCAAGTCCAACGCCGAGGGCGCCAAAGAGAGCTCGGGCCTCGAGATCGACTATGCCTACATGTGGAGCTACGGCCGCGGCGAGACGATGACACTGCTCATCCCCAACTTCTACGGCTCGGATTCGCACCACAACATCGGCACCGACTCGCACACCTACCAATTCTTCTCCTCCCACGGGCAGTCCGATCAAGGTCGGCAGTTCACGCGTTTTGCGCCGATGTATTGGGGCGATCAGCCCTTCACGAGCGGCCCGGTCTACGTGGGCGCCATCATCTGCTTCCTGTTCGTGCTCGGGCTGATGATCGTCAAAGGGCCGGAGCGATGGTGGCTGCTGGCCGTGACCATCGTCTCTTTCATCCTTTCGTGGGGTAAGAACGCAGGCATCAACGAATTCCTCTTCTATCACTTGCCGCTCTACAACAAGTTCCGCACCCCGTCTATGGCACTCGTCATCGCCGAGGTGTCGATGGTGGCACTGGCCGTGCTCGCCGTCAAGCAATTCCTCGAGGCCGAAGACAAGCGTAAGCTGCTCCGCCCGCTCTACATCTCGGCCGGCATCACGGGTGGACTCTGCCTGCTGTACGCCCTCCTCGGCGGTGGATTGATGAGCTTTTCGGGCACAGCGGATGAGCAGTTTAAGCAGTACCCCGACCTGCTGATGGCGCTCGTGGCCGACCGTCAGTCGATGCTCTCAGCCGACGCTTGGCGTTCGTTCGGCTTCATCGCCGCCGTGGCCGTGCTGCTGTGGATCTACGCCAAGAAGCCGTTCAATGCCACCTACGTGGCGGCCATACTGGGCGTGCTCGTCTTCGCCGATCTCTGGGCGGTGGATAAACGCTTCTTGAACTATGAAGACTTCGTGCCGCAGAAGCAGGCGCGCGAGATCGTAGCCACCGAGGCCGACAAGCAGATCCTGCAAGACAAAGACCCGAACTACCGCGTACTCAACCTCACGAAGAGCACCTTCAACGAGTCCGAGACGTCGTACTTCCACAAGTCCATCGGCGGTTACAGCCCCGCCAAGCTGCGCCGCTATCAGGACATCATCGACTTCCACTTCGGCGCGAAGGGCATTAACACCAACGTGCTGAACATGCTCAATACGCGCTACGTGATCGTCCCCACGGAGCAGGGTCCGCAAGTGCAACGCAATCCCAACGCCCCGGGCTGCGTCTGGTTCGTCGATGAGATCCGCTGGGTCGATTCGCCCGACGCCGAGATCGTCGCCCTCAACGACTTCAATCCCGTGCGCACGGCCGTCATCGACAAGGCATGGCAGAGCAGCCTCCCCTCGTGGCAGCAACTCGTGCAGCCGTCGCCCGACAGCACCGCCACGATCCGCCTGACGGACTATCCGGCGCCGGACCACCTCGTCTACGAGAGCCAAACCACACGTCCGCGACTGGCTGTCTTCTCTGAAGTCTTCTACAAGACATGGCACGCCTACATCGACGGCAAGGAAGTCAAGCCCGTGCGCGTGGACTACATCCTGCGCGGGCTGGAGATCCCCGCGGGCACACACAAGATCGAGTTCCGTTGCGTGGACGACGTCTATCTGCGTAGCGCCCGGATCTCGCTCATTGCGTCGATCGTCGTCGGGTGCGCCTTCCTCGTGTTGATCGGACTGACCGTCCGCAGTGCCGTGGTGCAGAAGAGCTGACGCCTCCACACCTACGCGCCTAAAAAGAGTCCTGCCGGACGAGCGAGAACCGATTCTCGTTCGTCCGGCAGGACTCTTTTTCGTGACAAGCTACAAGCGACGGATCGCGAGCATCTCGTCTCTTAAACTCATAAGCAAGCGCGGATGGCGGCGGCGGTAGCCGCCAACTCATCGGCCGTAGGCGATCCCTTGGGGCGGTCGAAATACATATCCGACTCGCGCGTGATGGGCACCAAGTGGATGTGCGCGTGCGGCACCTCCAGACCGATCACGGTCACGCCAATGCGTTTGCAGAGGATAGCCTGTTCCTGCGCCTTGGCGATGCGTTTAGCGAAGGCCATCATGCGGCCCAGCTTGGCGTCGTCGATGGCGAAGAGGTAGTCCACCTCCTCTTTGGGGATGACGAGCGTGTGGCCCGTAGCCACGGGGTGGATGTCGAGAAAGGCGAAGAACTCGCTGTCCTCCGCGATCTTGTGGCAGGGTATTTCTCCCGCCACGATCTTGCTGAAAATGGTAGCCATGATGTGTGGATTGTTTAGATGGATATCTCCATGATTTCGAAGTTGAGGATACCCGAGGGCACCTTGATCTCGGCCACGTCGCCCACCTTCTTGCCCATCAATCCCTGCGCGATGGGGGTGCTGATGGCGATTTTGTTCTCCTTCAAGTTCGCCTCCGAGTCGGACACGAGCGTGTAGGTCATCACGGCGCCGTTCGCCAGATTTTTAAGTTTCACTTTGTTCAGGATCTGCACCACGTCCGTCTTGATCTGCGTCTCGTCGATCAGTCGAGCGTTGGCGATGAGTCCTTTGAGCTGAGCGATCTTGCTTTCCAGTATGCCCTGCGCCTCTTTGGCAGCGTCATACTCGGCGTTCTCCGAGAGGTCGCCCTTATCGCGCGCCTCAGCGATCTGCGCAGAGATCTCGGGGCGCTTCACGCTTTCCATGTAATTGATCTCGGCCAGGATCTTATTGTAGCCTTCTTCTGTCATGTACGTAACAGCCATGTTTTACAGTCTCCTTCTTTTTGGGGGTTGGGGTTAATGATTGGTTCGTTCACTATAAAAAAAGAATCCCGACCGAGGCTTGTTCTACCGGTCGGAATCCTTGATGTCAGTCAAATCGTTTCGGGGGCAAAGATAGATCGAATATCGAGCCACCGAGGGAGAATGGGGTGACAGTGTCAATAATAGAAGTACACGAAAGCCAGACTGATGACGCCGATAAAGAGCCAGAGCATGATGCCCTGCATGAAGGGACGGACGCCGACGGTGCGTAGGGTGGCGCGAGAGAGGCCGGCGCCGATAAAGAAGAGCGTCAGCGTGAGACTCTGTCGGGCGACGCGTACGATGGTCGATCCTATCTCCGCGGGGATGCCGAGGTAGGTGTTGGCCGTCATAGCCAGCACGAAGAAGAGAATGAACCACGGAATCGAGATGCGCTCGTTGCGGGCGTGAAAGTGGAAGGCGGTGTAGAGCGAGAGGGGGATGATCCACAGCGCGCGAGTCAGTTTCACGGTGGTGGCGATGCGCAACGCCTCGTCACCGTAGGCCGCACCGGCTCCGACCACCGAGCTGGTGTCGTGAATGGCGATGGCGGCCCAGGTGCCAAATTGCTGTTGGGTGAGCCCGAGCAGGTGGCCCAGCGGCGGAAAGAGGAAGAGGGCGACGGCGTTCAGCACGAAGATGGTGGCCAGCGAGACGGACATCTGTGCTTCGTTGGCCTTGGCGATCGGCCCCGTGGCGGCGATGGCGCTGCCGCCGCAGATGGCTGTACCGCTGGAGATGAGGTAAGCCGTCTGACGATCGACGCGGAAGAGTCGGCCGAAGAGGATGCCGACGGCCATCACGCCCACGACGGAAAAGATGGTGAAGACGATACCATCTGCCCCAGCGCGGAGCGACTCATTGAGGTTCATGCCGAAGCCAAGCCCCACGACAGAGACTTGCAATAAGTAACGCGACGCACGACGGTTGAACATCGGGAAAGGTGAACCGAGAAAGAATGCGAAGACAAGCCCAGCAAAGAGTGCCACCGGAGGCGTGACCCACGGCGTGAAGCAGAGAAAAGCGACAAGGATGTAGACGTACCCGGCATAGCGGGCTTTGGAATCCGTTGTTTTCATGTGTAAGTCGTATTGTTTTGCGTAAAAATGATGGCGCCAAAAGTAGGCTTTCACCCTTTTACCTTTGCGCGCTCATCACATATACGATTAGACAATGAACCTCTACCTCCCCCCCGACTATCGCCCCATGCTGCCTACGGAAGGCATGGAGGACGCCATCAAGCTGCTCAAGCAGACCTTCCAAGCCGAACTCGCCGAGGCCCTCAGCCTCCGACGCGTCACGGCGCCGCTCTTCGTCTTTGCCGATTCAGGTCTGAACGACAACCTCAACGGCGTGGAGCGCCCCGTATCGTTCCCCATCAAAGACATGGGCGACCGACGTGCCGAGGTGGTGCACTCGCTTGCCAAATGGAAACGCATGAAGCTGGCCGCTTACCGCATCCCTCCCGGCCAAGGGCTCTACACGGACATGAACGCTATCCGCGCCGACGAGGAGCTGGATAACATCCACTCGCTCTACGTCGACCAATGGGACTGGGAGCGAACTATCCGCCCGGAGGATCGCACGGTGGACTTCCTTCACGACATCGTCCGCCGCATCTACGGCGCCCTGCTGGCTACCGAGGCCGTGACGCATCAGGCCTTCCCACACATCCCGCCCACGCTACCCCGCGAGATCACCTTTGTGCACGCCGAGGAACTTCGCGCGGAGTTCCCCGATCTCAGCCCCAAGGAGCGTGAGCGAGAGGCAACACGTCGCTACGGCGCCGTCTTCATTCGCGGCATTGGCGGCCCCCTCTCCGACGGCTCGCGTCACGATGGCCGCGCTCCTGACTACGACGATTGGTCCACTCCCACACCGGACGGCCTCAGCGGCCTCAATGGCGACATTCTGGTTTGGAACGCTGTGCTCGACGCGCCGCTGGAGCTATCCTCGATGGGTATCCGTGTCGATCCTGCGGCGCTGCTTCGCCAATTGGAGATGACCGGCTGCATGGATCGCCTTGCGTTGCCTTTCCACCGCGCCCTGGCAGCCGGCGAAATGCCTCCCGCAGTGGGCGGTGGCATCGGTCAGTCGCGCCTCTGTATGTATTTGCTGCGCTGCGCCCACATCGGCGAGGTGCAGGCTGCGCTCTGGCCCGAAGTGATGGTGGCCCGTTGCGCCGAGGCTGGCGTCACGCTGCGGTAACTCTGACTGGGCTTTCATCCGTGGCAAGGGTGGCATCTATCTTTGCCGCCCTTTGAAAATGACAGACAGATGATGTATTACGAAGAAGATATTGCGGAGGCGCTGGCCGGGCAACCCTTCCCGATGATCGGGGAGGAGGCCGACAGGCTGGGGCTGGAGACGTATGTGATCGGTGGCTATGTGCGCGACTTGATCCTTAGGCGACCGTCGAAGGATATCGACGTGGTGACCGTCGGCAGTGGCATCGAGCTGGCACGGGCCGTGGCGCGAAGGCTGGGACGACGGGCGCACCTCAGTGTGTTCAAGAACTTCGGCACGGCACAGGTGAAACTGGGCGACAGCGAGATCGAATTCGTCGGGGCACGCCGCGAGTCGTACCGCCGCGACAGCCGCAAACCGATCGTCGAAGATGGCACGCTGGAGGACGATCAGAACCGACGCGACTTCACGATCAATGCCCTTGCGCTCTGCCTGAACGATGGGCGATACGGCGAATTGGTCGACCCCTTCGGGGGGCTGGACGACCTGGAGGCGTTGCGCATCGTCACTCCGCGCGACCCGGACGTGACCTTCAGCGACGACCCGCTGCGCATGATGCGCGCCGTGCGATTCGCCTCGCAACTGGGCTTCGACCTCGACCCGGAGACCTTCGACGCCATCGCCCGCAACCGCGAACGCATCGCCATCATATCCAAGGAGCGCATCGCCGACGAGCTGAACAAGATCATGCTCTCGCCCAAGCCCTCGATCGGCTTCGACCTGCTCGACAAGTGCGGGCTGCTGGAGCTGATCTTCCCCGAGCTATGTGCACTGAAAGGGGCGGAGACGCGCGAAGGGATCGGCCATAAGGACAACTTCGCACACACGCTGACGGTCGTCGACCGGCTAAGCCGCACCTCGGACGACCTCTGGCTGCGCTGGGCCGCGCTGCTGCACGACATCGGTAAGCCGGCCACGAAGCGGTTCGATTACAAGCTCGGGTGGACGTTTCACAACCACGAGCTGGTGGGCGAGCGCATGGTGCCGCGCATCTTCCGACGGATGAAGTTGCCGATGAACGAGAAGATGAAGTTTGTGCAAAAGATGGTGCTGCTCCACATGCGGCCGATCAGCCTGGCGGACGACGAGGTGACGGATTCGGCCGTGCGGCGCCTGCTCTTCGAGGCGGGCGACGATGTGGACAACCTGATGAAGCTCTGCGAAGCGGACATCACGAGCAAGAACCCGGACAAGGTGCGCCGCTTCCTGAACAACTTCCGCCTGGTGCGCGAGAAGATGGCCGTGATCGAGGAGAAGGACCGCGTGCGCAACTTCCAGCCGCCCGTCACGGGCGAGGAGATCATGGCGGCGTTCGGACTCGCGCCGTCGCGCCCCGTAGGTGTGCTTAAGGAGGCGATCAAGAACGCCATCCTCGACGGCGTGATCCCCAACGAACGCGACGCCGCCCTCCAGTTCATGTACGACCGCGCCGCACGGATGGGGCTCAAGCGGGTTGAGTCGTTCAATTGTTGAGGTGTTGAGATGTTGAGATGTTGAGGTGTGTAAGGGTAAACAGGCGCCTGTTTGGGTTACTCCAGCCTGCGCGAGGGTAAACAGGTGCCTGTTTGGATTACTCCAGCCTGCGCGAAGGCAAACAGGCGCCTGTTTGGGTTACTCCAGCCTGCGCGAAGGTAAACAGGCGCCTGTTTGGGTTACTCCAGCCTGCGCGAAGGCAAACAGGCGCCTGTTTGGTGTCCTGCAATCTGCGCGAGAGTAAACAGGCGCCTGTTTGATGTCCTGCAATTTGCGCGAGGGTAAACAGGCGCCTGTTTGGGGGGCGGCTGCGGCCGCCGGCGAAGTTTGGCCGGGTACTGGATAAATCGCCGCTATTTCTTGTACCAGGCAAACTTCCCTGCCTCGGCAGAGGCTTGCGCGAGGGTAAACAGGCGCCTGTTTGAGGGCGGCAACGCAGCAGATGCGCTGCTATGCAGAGAGCCGAATCACGTGTTTAGTCGCTCAATATTCTTCACGCCCCGGACGGCCTGGAGCTTCTTCGTCAGGACGCTGAGCGAGGCCGTGTCCTTCACCGTGACGGTGAAGTTGCCTTGGAAAAGTCCATCCACGGAATCGATATTGATGGAGCGGAGCATGACGCCCGACTCTTTGCTGATCACGGACGTGATGTTGGTGACGATGCCGAGATCATCGTTGCCGACGATGTGGAGCGTGACGGCGTAACCGTCCGTGCCCTTGCCGCTCCAGCGCGCCTGGATGGTGCGATAGCCGAAGCGGCTGAGCATGTCTTGCGCGTTGGGGCAGTTCGTGCGGTGGATCTTGATGCCGCGTGTGGAGACGAAGCCGAAGATGGGATCGCCGAAGATGGGGTTGCAGCATTTGGCCAGGTGGTACTCCACGCCCGTCAGGTTCTTGTCGATCACGAGCACATCGCTGCGCGACTCAACCGGTTCCGACGGCGCCACAAACTCCTCGGCGCTGCGGATCTCCGCGTGTTCCGACGTCTCGCCATGCTCGCGGCGCTCCAACTCGAGGTACTCCTCGATCACCGTGTTCGCGTCGCGACGGCCCTCGGCCATGTCGACATAGAAATCCGTCACCGTCTTGTAGCCACACTTCTTGATGTAACGCATCAGCAGCGCTTCCTCGACCTCGATCTTACGGTTCTTGAAGCGTCGTTGCAGCAGCTCCTTGGCGTACTCCGCCGCCTTGGCCGACTCCTCGCGCAGCGCCTGCTTGATCTTCGATCGCGCCTTGGAGGTCTTGACGAACGTCAGCCAGTCGCGCTTGGGCGATTGCGTGGGCGAGGTGACGACCTCCACCGAGTCGCCGTTTTGGAGCGTGTGTCGGATGGGCACATTCTTGCCGTTCACTTTACCCGAAATGCACCCACAGCCGATCTTCGAGTGGATGGCGAAGGCAAAGTCGAGCACGGTGGCGCCCTTGCCCAGCTTGATCACCTCGCCGGTGGGCGTGAAGACGTAGATCTCGTCCTGATAGAGGTCCGTGCGGAACTCCTTCATCAAGTCCATCGGGTCGGCCGACTGCGTCTCGAGCATGGCGCGGACGTCGCTCAGGAACTCGTCTAATCCGCGCTCTTCCTTTACCCCCTTATACTTCCAATGTGCAGCCAAGCCGCGTTCGGCGATCTCGTCCATGCGGCGCGTGCGGATCTGCACCTCTACCCAACGTTTGTCCGGCCCCAGCACGGTGATGTGGAGGCTTTCGTAACCGTTACTCTTCGGCACCGAGAGCCAGTCGCGCATCCGCTTCGGGTTCGGTTGGTACATGTCCGTAACGATCGAATACGCCCGCCAGCACTCCGAGCGTTCGGACTCGGGCGGCGTGTCGAGGATGATGCGGATGGCGAAGAGGTCGTAGATGCCCTCAAACTCCACGTGCTGCTTCTTGAGTTTGTTGTTGATCGAATGGATCGACTTCGTGCGCCCCTTGATGTCGAAATGCAGGCCCGCTTGCTCGAGTTTTTCGCGCACGGGACGGATGAACTCAGCGATGTAGCGGTCGCGCGAGCGCTTCGTCTCGTTGAGCTTCTGCTTGATGTATTGATAGCGGTCGGGGTCGATGTATTTCAGCGACAGATCCTCCAGCTCGCTCTTGATCGTGTAGAGGCCGAGGCGATGCGCCAGCGGGGCGTAGAGGTAGGAGACCTCGGTGGCCAGGCGGATGCGGTCGTTGTCGTCGCGGATCTGTTTGCCCATGCGCATCATGCAGAGGCGGTCGGCAATCATGACGAGGATGACGCGCACATCTTCGGCAAAGGAGAAGAGCAGGTGGTGGAAGTTCTCCGAGTTGACCGCCGTGTTGCGGGCGTAGAGGTCGGAGGTCTTCAGCAGGCGGCGGATCATGAGGGCCACGTCGGCGTCGAACGTCTGCTCCACCTCGTCGAGCGTGATGGCCTCCTTCATCACCGGACGATAGAGCAAGAGGGCGATGACGGGGGTGCGTTTGAGGCCGATGTCGTGCGTAGCGATGACGGCCGTGTTGATGTTGCGCAGGAGGCCGTTGATGCCGTTGCGATCGCGCCCGTAACAATCGAGTGCGACCACGCGACGGATCAGCGCTTTCATCTTGGGCGCATCCTCCGGCTTGAGGCAGGACGAGAGGCCCGAGAGCAGTCGGCGGTAAGCGGAGAAGAACTCGCGTTTCTCCTCCGGCATGAAGAAGGGAGATGTATTCATCGTCTGTTTATTGTTTGAAGGAGTGACACCATGTCGTCGACGGTGAAGGTGCGGAAGTCGTCGATCACCCGATCGCAGCGATCGGCGATCGCCTCGGCCGAGTTCGTTGTCGCCAAACCCACCACGGCCCCTCCGGCCCGTCGGCCAGCCTCGAGTCCGGTGAACGAATCCTCGAACACCACGCAACGCGTGGGCGACACGCCGAGACGCTCGGCCGCCCGCAGATAACCGTCGGGATGGGGCTTAGACCGCCCCAGATCTTCCGCCACGAGGATGGCATCGAAGCGCGCCGTCAGCTCCGGCCGCACGCGGTAGACGCACGCCATCTTGGCGCGGTTCGAGCTGGTCACGACGGCCCGCGGCACACCGTGCCGACGCAGCTCGTCGAGAAACGCTTCCACGCCGGGGAGGTAGTCGTAGTGCATACGGGATTCAAAATCGACGAGTCCACGACTGATTTCGGCCTGTGCCTCCGCCTGTCCGTCGAAATATGCCTGGAAGATCTCCACGAGCGTGCGCCCTTTGATGCGCTGCGCAAAGTCCGTGATGGCCGGGTGATAACGTCGCCCGACCTGCTGCCAGTAGACGGTGTATTGCCGCTCGGTGTCGAAGACCACGCCGTCCAAATCGAAGAGCGCGGCCATGGGTTGGTTTGCATTCATAATAGGTGGATGGAGGAGATGTTTACGTAGTTTGAAGTAGGGGTATAAGGCGTTTGGGGGGCGTTTTGTTCACGGCGGAGGGGGAAGGGGCCGTCACGCCTCGCTATCGGCGGGGGCAGATGTGGGGTCGGACTCGGGCGGGGCGTTCTTCTTCTTACGCGGTGGGATGACCTCGCGGTGGTAATGGGCCACCTCGGTGTTGACGTAATCGATGAACGCGGCGTAATCCTCCGCACCACCGACGACGGCCAGGGCGTTGACCTTGCGTACGAACGCGCTGTAAGCCCTGTCGGCCTCCTTTCGGGCCTTCTGCAGCCGACCCACCACGTGCGCCGACCGCTCGTCAGACCGTCGGTCTGTGGTGCTACGCAGCTGCTCATTGACCGCCTTGAGGGCCTCGACGAGTGGCCCGATGCGGAGCGTGGCGACGTCCGCGGCGTACTGACCGGCAAGGTCGTCCAAGAGGTGCACCATGAGTCCCGTCTCGGCGTCGCGCTGCATGCGGGGGTTGATGGCGTAATCCTTGAGCAGTTGCACGAGCCGCCGCGCCGCCGCAGCTTCGGCCTCGACGGGGAAGGTGCGATAGGCTTTGACGATGTTGCGGAGCGTGACGTAGAGCCGCTCCCGGCGCTTGTCCGCCTCGCGGATGGTGTCCGAGAGGAGGCTTTTTCGCGACAGCGCCAGTGCGGCGCCTTCCTCATCGCACGTCGCACGCAGCGTCTCGAGCTCCGTCTTAGCGCCGACCTTGACCTTGGCGTCGGCCTCGGCCCGTTCGCACACATTGTTGACGAACAGGAAGTGCGCCCCGCCCGGAATGCGGGCCATGTAGATGCTTTCGATCTGTTTCATTTTCTGTATCATAAGATGTGTTACACGCAGCGATAGATCTCTATTTTGTTTCAGGCAAAGTTACATGAAATGTATAGAGAAACAATTTCGTAAGCCATCGAGTGGCGTGCCATATAAACTGAAACAGTTTTGACTCAATTCATTTCGCACGACCTATGAGCTGTTTCAATCTTGAATGAAGTCTTATGCTTTGCGATATTGATTCAATTCGTTTTGAATTACAATATATTGCATGAAATGCGACATGATTCATATTTGATTAAAGCCATATGCTGTGAAATATGACTCCACTCAAATTTGTATCCCATTATATTGCATGCAATATGATCCGAAACAATTTTGTATTGCATCAGATTGCACGCCAGATTTCCCATTTCCGTTTTGCATCAAAAAAGAATCCCGAGACACGGGTCTGAAACCAAATGGTAACAAACCAGCATCTCGGGAAGATGTTCGGAAACCGTTTTCGCCCGACCGAGATCGAGGGATCAGGGGGCCGAAAACGGCGGGAGGGCGGTGTTGATCGAAAGCAAATACGTGTAACGCGGTAGGGGCGTATCGCATACGCCCTCCAGACGGCCCCGTGAGGGACGAACACATCATCTGGCGCCCATCATTCACCGCTCTCGCTTCATTTTTCGCCCTCCTTCATCGCTTTCTCCATCTCCTCCACCGCGCACAGCCAGAGGGCGGAGGAAGCATCGGAGGGCATCGCCCAGGCGCCGCGTGGGGAGAGGCTGATGGAGCCAATGGCGGGACCGTCGGGCATGCAGTTGCGCTTGAATTGCTGGGCGAAGAAGCGGCGGAGGAAGGTGCGGAGCACACCGAGCAACTCCTCGCGGGTGTAGCGACCGCCGAAGGCCTGTTCGGCCAGGAAGAGCAGCCGCCGGGGGCTGTCGCCAAAGCGCATGAAGCGGTAGAGGAAGAAGTCGTGCAGCTCGTAAGGGCCCAGCGTGCGCTCCGTCTGCTGCGTGTGCGCGCCGTCGGGGGAGGGCGGAAGCAGCTCGGGGCTGATGGGCGTCTCGGAGATGTCCAGGAGGGCGCGACGCGTCTCGGGGTGCTTGGTGCGACGGGCCAACCACTGCACCACGGCGCCGACAAGCGTCTTGGGCACGCCCGCGTTGACGCCGTACATCGACATGTGGTCGCCGTTGAAGGTGCACCAGCCGAGGGCCAGCTCCGAGAGGTCGCCCGTGCCGACCACCAAGGCGCCCTCCATGTTGGCCAGGTCCATGAGGATCTGCGTGCGTTCGCGCGCCTGGACGTTCTCGTAAGTCGTGTCGGGCGATCCGTCGTGGCCGATGTCGCGGAAGTGCTGTTCGCAGGCGGCGCGGATGGAGATCTCGCGTAGGGTGATGCCCTCGGACGCCATCAGGGCCAAGGCGTTGTCGCGCGTGCGGTCGGAGGTGCCAAAGCCGGGCATGGTGACGCCGATGATGCCTTCGCGGGGCAGCTTCAAGAGGTCGAAGGCGGCGATGGTGACCATGAGCGCGAGCGTAGAGTCGAGTCCGCCGGAGATGCCGATCACGGCGCGCCGCAGGCCGATGTGGCGGAGTCGTTCGGCCAGTGCGTGCGACTGGATGCGGAACGTCTCACGGCAACGCCGATCGCATGCAGTCGCCTCTTCGGGCACGAACGGATGCGGGGGAATGGTGCGCCTGAGCGGACTGTCGTCCGTGTGCAGCTCGAAGGGGAGCGTGTCCAGCAGGCTGCGCTGGGCTTGCGGTGCGAAGGGGTTGCGCCCCGTAAAGTGTGGGCTGCGGATGCGGTCATGGTTCAAGGCCGCGATATCCACCTCGCTGATGAGGAGTTGCTCGTCGGCGGAGAAAGGCACCGACTCGGCTACGATCTGTCCGCGGTCAGCGATGAAGGCCTCGCCGTCGAAGAAGTGGTCCGTGGACGATTCGCCATGCCCGGCCGATACGTAGACGAGACCGGCGATGCAGCGGCGGGAGTGCACCCGTACGGTGTCGCGCAGTTCGTCGTGCAATCCGACGCGCGTAGGCGTGGCGTCGAGATGGAAGAGCATGCTGGCCCCCTCCGCGGCACACTGTGCACTGTTGGACACCGGACGGAAAAGGTCATCGCCCAGCGTGACGGCAAACGTGAAGGTCTCGCAACGGAAACGCAGCTCGGAACCGACGTTGAAAGGGACGCCAGCGATCTGCACATTTGTGGTGGGGAAGCGTTCGCCCGGCCCGCCGTTAACCACCGCACCGAGTATCCGCCCGGACTGGAAGACGACGGCGGCCTCACGTATGCAGTCGTTCACGCGGAGCGGTGCGCCGACAATACCGACGATGGGGAGGGAGCGCGTTAGCGCCAAGACGCCGACCAGTCCAAACGTCACTCCCTCGTTGTAGCGCTGATCAAAGCGCAAATCGCCGCAGGTGCTACCCATGATGGCCATGTGGGGGAAGGCGATGATGTCGACGCCCCGTTTGGATGCTTTGCGCATCATCGCAATGATCTGGTCGGCGTTGTGGAGGTAATCGGCCGGCTTCAGTCGCGGCACACCGGCCGCAACGCGTAGGAATTCATGTGTCATGTCTGTGTGGGGATTGAAAACGGGTGCAAGTGTAGGGCCATTCGCCCGGAAAGGCACTTCCGGCAAAGAGTTGTGCGGAGCCCTCCCTCCCTTATTACTCCCGATCCATATCTTTGCCCGCAAATACACATCTACTTAAATAAGAAACAGAATCATGTCACTGAAATTCATCACGGCGGAAGAAGCCGCCACTTATGTGAAACACGACGACAACGTCGGATTTAGCGGATTTACGCCTGCGGGCTGTCCGAAGGTCATCCCCGAAGCCATCGCGCGACGGGCAGAACAAGAACACAAGGAGGGACGGCCCTTCAAAATCGGAATGTTCACCGGCGCCTCTACCGGCGACCACTTGGACGGTGCATTGGCGCGCGCCGAGGCTGTGAAATTCCGCACCCCCTACCAATCGAACAAAGACATGCGCACGCTGCTCAATGCCCACGGCGCAGAGTATTTCGACATGCACCTCTCGGAGCTGGCGCAGTCGTTGCGTTACGGCTTCCTCGGCCGCGTAGACGTGGCCATCGTTGAGGCCGTCGACGTGACGGAAGACGGCGAGATCGTTCCCGCCGAGGGCGTGGGCATCCTGCCGACCATCTGCCGTCTGGCGGACAAGATCCTCATCGAGCTGAACCGCTTCCACCCGAAGGAACTGCGCGGCATCCACGACATCTATGAGCCCGAAGATCCGCCCATGCGCCGCGAGATCCCCGTCTACAAGCCGTCGGATCGCATCGGCCAATCCTTCGTCAAGGTCGACCCGAAGAAGATCGTCGGCGTGGTGGAGACGACCTGCGAGCCGGACGGTAGCAAGTTTGCCCCGTTAGACGACGTCACGCTGGCCATCGGCCGCAACGTGTCGGACTTCCTCGTGGGCGAAATGAAGGCGGGCCGTCTGCCGAAGTCGTTCCTGCCGCTGCAAAGTGGCGTGGGCAACGTTGCCAACGCGGTGCTCGGTTGCATGGGTGAAAACGAGGCTATCCCGCCCTTCACGGTCTACACGGAAGTGATTCAGGACGCCGTGATCAAGCTCATGGATCAAGGTCGCGTGACGTTCGCCAGCGGCTGCTCGCTGAGCGTAAGTCATGAGGCGCTGCGCGAGATCTACTCCCGTCTGGACTTCTTCAAGGACAAGCTGCTGCTGCGTCCGCAGGAGATCTCGAACAACCCCGAGGTGGTGCGCCGACTCGGAGTGATCACGATCAACACCGCACTGGAGGCCGACATCTTCGGCAACGTCAACTCGACGCACGTACTGGGCACGAAGATGATGAACGGCATCGGCGGATCGGGCGACTTTACGCGCTCGGGCTACGTTTCGATCTTCACCACGCCTTCGACGGCGAAGGATGGCAAGATCAGCTCGTTCGTGCCGATGGTGTCGCACATGGATCACAGCGAGCACTCGGTGAAGGTGATCATCTCCGAATACGGCGTGGCCGACCTGCGCGGCAAGTCGCCCGTGCAGCGTGCCCGCGAGATCATCGAGCGTTGCGCACATCCCGAGTACCGTCCGCTGCTGCACGCCTACCTCGACCGCGGCGTCAAGGGTCACACACCGCAGAGCCTCGACGCTTGCTTCGCCTTCCATCGGGCGTTCATCGAAACGGGCGACATGCGGAACGTAAAGTTCTAAGGTTGTAAGTGACGAGTTACGAGTTGCAAGTAACCGAAGCAAGAGAGAGAGGGAGCCGCTCCAGATCGGGTCGGTTCTCCCTCTTTTTTCTGTTAATGCCGCGAGACCCGGCGCAGGCTGCGCAAACGTCCCGGCAAACACCGCGAGACTTGCGCAGGCTGCGCAAACGCCCCGGCAAACGCCGCAAGACTTGCGCAGGCTGCGCAAACGTCCCGGCAAACGCCGCAAGACTTGCGCGGGCTGCGCAAACGCCCCGGCAAACGCCACAAGACTTGCGCGGGCTGCGCAAACGTCTCGGCAAACGCCGCAAGACTTGCGCAGGCTGCGCAAACGTCCCGACAAACGCCGCGAGACTCGCAGGTACACTTGCGGCTCTTGCGGGAACCCCGCCCCACTCGTAACTTGTAACTCATCACTCGTAACTCACACACCTATGGCTGAATTCGACATACGCAAGGCTGCCGGCACAACGCCGGAGACGGAGCGCGACTATGAGAACGCCCTGCGCCCCCTCTCGTTCGACAGCTTCAGCGGCCAACGCGAGGTGGTGGAGAACCTGAAGGTGTTCGTCATGGCCGCTCGCATGCGTCAAGAGGCGCTCGACCATGTGCTGCTGCACGGCCCTCCGGGCTTGGGCAAGACGACGCTCTCGAACATCATCGCCAACGAGCTGAGCGTGGGCTTCAAGGTGACGTCTGGGCCGGTGCTCGACAAGCCGGGCGACCTGGCCGGACTGCTGACGTCGCTCGAGAAAAACGACGTGCTCTTCATTGACGAGATCCACCGCCTCAGCCCCATCGTAGAGGAGTATCTCTACTCGGCGATGGAGGATTACCGCATCGACATCTTGATCGACAAGGGGCCCAGCGCGCGCTCGATACAGATCGACCTGGCGCCCTTCACGCTCGTCGGCGCCACGACGCGCAGCGGATTGCTGACAGGACCGCTCCGGGCACGCTTCGGCATCAACATGCACTTGGAGTATTACGACACGGCGACGCTCACGCGCATCATCCATCGCAGTGCGGACATCCTCGGCGTGGGCTGCGACACGGATGCGGCGAAGGAGATCGCCGGACGCAGTCGGGGTACGCCCCGCATCGCCAACGCGCTACTGCGCCGGGTGCGCGACTTTGCGCAGGTGAAGGGATCGGGCCGCGTAGATCGCGAGATCGCCTGCTATGCACTCGAGGCGCTCCACATCGACCGTTACGGACTGGACTTGATCGATAACAAGATCCTGAACTTGCTCATCGACAAGTTTAACGGCGGACCGGTGGGGCTGACAACGATCGCCACGGCGCTCGGAGAGGATCCGGGCACGCTGGAGGAGGTCTATGAGCCGTTCCTGATTCAAGAGGGTTTCCTGAAGCGTACGCCGCGCGGACGGGAGGTGACGCAACTGGCGTATGAGCATCTGGGTAAGGTGCCGACGCCGTCGCAGGGCTCGCTGTTTTGATCAGGGGCGTTGCTCCTGAACCCCTATCTCCTTTTCTTGTCTTGACACAAGAAAAGGAGCAAAAGAAAGTCAAGGCACCAGGGGTGCCGGCCAAGTTGGCCTGGTACCCGGCAAACTTTCCTGCCTCGGTAGAGGCTGCCGGACAAGTTGGTCTGGTACCCGGCAAACTTCCCTGACTCGGTAGAGGCCGCCGGCTAAGTTGGCCTGGCACTTGATTGATTTTAGTTGTTAGTTGAATGAGATTATGGCCGGAGGAATGAAACGGTTAGCGAAGGAGACAGCGATCTACGGGCTGAGCAGCATCGTGGGGCGTTTCCTGAATTGGATGCTGGTGCCGATGTACACGCGGGTGCTGGCGAACACGAATGAGTTTGGCGTGGTGACGAACCTCTACGGATGGACGGCACTGCTGCTCGTCATCCTGACGTATGGCATGGAGACGGGCTTCTTCCGCTTCGTCAATAAGCCGGAGGAGCGCGAACCGATGCGCGTCTATGCCACGGCGCTTTATAGCGTGGGCTTCACGTCGGCCCTCTTCATGGTGGCGGCGTGGATGTTACTTGGGCCGATCAGTGGCGCGTTGGGCTACGCCGAGCACCCGGAATACGTGGGCATGATGGCCGGCATTGTGGCCGTCGACGCCTTCTGCTGCCTGCCCTTCGCCTACCTCAGATACCGCAACAAAGCCGTGCGATTTGCCGCCATCAAACTGGCCAACATCTTCCTCAACATTGTGCTGAACATCTTCTTCCTTGTCGTCTGTCCGCAGCTGAACGAGTCGCACCCCGAGTGGATTGCGTGGTTCTATCGGCCGGGCTACGGCATCGGATACATCTTCCTGACCAACGTCTTTACCACCGCCACCACGCTGCTCATGCTGCTGCCCGACATGATGCCCGGCCTCCGCGCCCGACCCGACGCGGCGCGCCTCCGACAGATGCTGGCCTACTCCTTCCCGATCCTGATCCTGAGCATCGCCGGCATCTTCAATCAGACGGCCGACAAGATCCTCTTCCCCTTCCTCTTTGCCGACAAGGCCGAGGCCGACGCGCAGCTGGGCATCTACGGCGCCTGCTTCAAGATCGCCGTCGTGATGGTCATGTTCATCCAAGCCTTCCGCTACGCCTACGAGCCCTTCGTCTTCGCCAAGACCCGCGACGCCGACAACCGCCGCTCGTACGTCGAGGCGATGCGTTACTTCATCATCTTTTCGTGGGTCATCTTCCTCGGCGTCACCTTCTACCTCGACCTGCTCAAGCACTACGTCGACGCCCGCTACTACGCCGGCCTCAGCGTCGTGCCCATCGTCATGCTCGGGGAGCTGTTTTTCGGCATCTACTTCAACCTCTCGGTGTGGTACAAGCTGACCGACCGCACCCAGTGGGGCGCCTACTTCTCTACGGCCGGGTGCGTGATGACCGTAGCCGTCATCGTGCTCTTCGTGCCCCACTACGGCTTCATGGCCTGCGCCTGGGCCTCGTTTGCCAGCAATCTGCTGATGATGGTGCTCTCTTACCTCGTCGGGCGGCGCTATTACCCCGTGCCGTACGACCTCCGTTCGGCCGCCTTCTACACCCTGCTCGCCGCGGCCTTCTTCGCCGCAGGCATGTGGCCAGAGATCGACAACACGGTCTGGCGAATGGCCTACCGCACCGCGCTCCTGCTTGTTTTCGTCGGCATTATCATCAAACGCGACCTGCCGCTCTCCGAGCTGCCGTTGATTCATGGAAGGAGGAAGGCGGCATGAAGCCTTATCACGGCGACCCCAATCAAGCGCTCGATTGCTTCGCGCAGTGTGCGCGGCCTCAAACAAGTACTCGATTGGCTCCGCGCAGTGTGCGCAGCCTCAAACAAGCACTCGATTGGCTCCGCGCAGTGTGCGCAGCCTCAAACAAGTACTCGATTGGCCTTCATTCACAGAGATAGAATTCATCACTACATAGTTATTATCACACGTAATTAAGTTCAACAATGGAAACCCCCTTACTGCAACAAGTCAAGTTCTTCTTGACGCGCCACTTTGATCTGCGACAAGAGAAAGAAGACGAAGAAGAAACGATCGAATCGCTGAAAAAAGGCGTCGTGTTTCGCGGCACCAACCTCTGGGTCCTCATCTTCGCCATCTTCTTGGCTTCGCTCGGGCTGAACACCAACTCCACGGCCGTCATCATTGGCGCCATGCTTATCTCCCCGCTCATGGGCCCCATCATGGGCTTCGGGCTGGGCCTCGGCATCACCGACTTCGACCTGGTTAAGCGCTCCCTGCGCAACTACCTTACGGCAACGCTCTTCAGCGTCGTTACGGCCACCATTTACTTCCTCATCTCGCCCATCAGCGAGGCACAGAGCGAGCTGCTGGCGCGTACCTCTCCGACCATCTACGACGTGCTCATCGCCTTCTTCGGCGGCTTGGCCGGCATCGTGGCCGGCTCCACCAAGTCGAAGGGTAACGTCATCCCCGGCGTGGCCATCGCCACCGCCCTCATGCCGCCCCTCTGCACCGCCGGATTCGGCTTGGCGACGGGCAACTTGAGCTACTTCCTCGGCGCCTTCTACCTCTATTTCATCAATACGGTCTTCATCAGCCTCTCCACCTACATCGTGGTGCGGGTGCTGAAGTATCCGCATAAGGAGTTCCTCGACAAGAAGCGAGAGCAGACCGTCCGCCGCTACATGATGATCATCGTCACCTGCACCATCATCCCCAGCCTTTACCTCACCTATCGCGTCCTCCGCACGACCGTCTTCGAGGAGCAGGTAAAGTCGTTCGTCAACAAAGAGCTGGACTTCCCCAACACGCAAGTCCTCAGCCGAACCGTCGCTGTCGACACCGCAGGACGCAAAGCGCTCAACGTCGTCTTGCTCGGTGACGAAGTGCCCGACATGATGATCGAAGCCGCCCGCGCCCGTATGAGGGACTATGGCCTCGGTGGCATCGGCCTTACCGTCCGTCAGGGATTCAATGGCAGCGACGTAGACATCAATGAGCTGAAGAGCGTGCTGATGAAGGATCTCTACAAGAACAACGAGGAGCTTATCCAAGCGCAGGCTATGCAGATCGATTCGCTCAAGCACACCGTGGATCGTTATCGCCGAGCCTCCCACCTGGCCCTCTCGCTCACGCCCGAGCTGCGTGTGCTCTATCCGCAGATCGAAAAGCTCTCCTGCTCACCGACCATCATCGCCAACACCGCGGAAGACAAGCCGGATACCGTGCTTTTGGTTTACGTTAAAGCGAAAAAGGCGCTCACCCCCGACGAGCAACGCAAGCTCTCGCAGTGGATGGCCGCTCGCACCGAAGAGAAGAATATCAAACTGATCATTGACCGGTAGCCATGCGGCCTTTCGGCCACGGTAGTAGGTGCGCACTGCGGTGCGCCCAGTAGTTTAGAGGTAGTTATGCGCCTTTGGCGCGGTAGTCAGAAGTAGTCTTCTAACTACCTCAACTATCCGGCCGAAGGCCGTAACTATTTTCTTACAACCGCGTCGAAGGTGCATAACTACCCGGCCGCAAGGCCGCAACTACTTATAATAACTCATATAAACATGACACGAACAAACAAGATCACCGCCGTAGCGGCAGCCCTACTGCTGCTCGCCGCAGGCGCCCACGCCGACGAAGGCATGTGGGTGCTGAAAGAATTGAACAAACAAAACATCGCACGCATGCAGGAACTGGGCCTTAATGTGCCCTTCGAAACCTTCTACAGCGAGACGAACCCTTGCGTAGCCAACGCCGTCGTCATCTTCGGCGGCGGATGCTCCGGCATCACCGTCTCCGACGAGGGGCTCATCTTCACCAACCACCATTGCGGCTACGGCTCCATCCAGAAGCTCAGCAGCGTGAAGCACGACTATCTGAAGAACGGCTTCGTGTCGCAAAACTTCAAGGAAGAGCTGCCCGTCGAAGGTCTCAAAGTGCAGTACCTGCGCGAGACGGTCGACCTCACCGACCGTATCATGCCGCAGCTCGAAGGCATCACCGACGAGTTTGATCGCATCAGCACAGCCGACTCCATCGCCCGTGCCATCGCCGACTCTGTATCCAAGGGCGACAAGTTCACCAACGCCGAGGTGCTGCCCTTCTATAACAACAACAAGTACTTCCTCGTCGTCTACGACGTCTTCCGCGACGTCCGACTCGTCTTCGCTCCGCCCACGTCGCTCGGTAAGTTCGGCGGCGATACGGACAACTGGATGTGGACACGCCACACGTGCGACTTCTCCGTCTTCCGTGTCTACGCCGGCGCCGACAATAAGCCGGCCGACTACAACGCCGACAACAAGCCCTATCACCCGCGCTACGTGGCCGAAGTCTCCCTCCAGGGTTACGGCGAGAAGGATTACGCGATGACCATCGGCTTCCCCGGTAGCACCGACCGCTACCTCTCCTCTTGGGGCGTCAACCAACGCATCGAGAACTCGAACAAGCCGCGCATCGAAGTGCGAGGCCTCAAGCAAGACATCTGGCGCAAAGCCATGCAAGCCAGCGACGCCGTACGCATCAAGTACGCCTCGAAGTATGCCGGCAGCTCCAACTATTGGAAGAACTCCATCGGTATGAACCGCGGCCTGGCCAACCTCGACGTCATCGCCCGCAAACGGGCCGAAGAGGCCGCCTTCGCCGCATGGGTAGCCCAGTCGCCCGAACGTCAGGCGCGCTACGGCGACGTGCTCAAGCTGCTCGAGAAGGGCTACACGCAATCAGATCAGTACACCAACACGGCGACCTACCTCATGGAGGCTTTCATCAACGGCACAGAGATCGTCCGCCTGGCGCGCATGATCAACAGCATCGACGTAGAGAAGAGCACGCCCGAAGAGATCGACGACTGGATCAACGGCAGCCTGCACAACTTCTACAAAGACTATGAGCCGGACCTCGACCGTCAGGTGTTGCCCGTCATGCTGCGCGTAGTCAAAGAGCGCGTGCCGGCTGAATACCTCCCGGAGATCTACAAGACGATCGATAAGAAGTACAAAGGCGACTATGAGCGCTACGCCAACGACCTCTTCAAGCGCACCGTCTTCACCTCGCCCGAGAAAGTGGCCGCTCTGCTCAAGGACAAGAAACACTACAAGACGGTGATGAAGAAGGATCCCGCCGCCGAGCTCTCTCATTCCGCCATCATGGCGCTGTTGTCCGTGCGACAGCTGCTCTCCGACTCTGAAAAGGATATCGAGCGCGGCGAACGCCTCTACTTCGAAGGCCTGCAAAAGATGCACCCGGAGCGCACCTTCTACTCCGACGCCAACTTCACCATGCGCGCCAGCTACGGCTCCATCGGCGGCTATCAGCCCCGCGACGCCGTCCAGTATAACTACTTCACCACCCACCGCGGCATCCTGGAGAAGCAAGATCCGACGAGCCACGAGTTCTACGTGCAACCCGAGATCCTCAGCCTCGTTCGCAACCGCGACTTCGGCTCATACGCTAACCCGCAGGGCGATCTGCAACTCTGCTTCCTCTCGAACAACGACATCACGGGCGGCAACTCCGGCAGCCCCGTCTTCGACCGTAACGCGCGCGTCATCGGACTCGCCTTCGACGGCAACTGGGAGGCCATGAGCGGCGACATCGCCTTCGAACCCGACCTGCAACGCACCATCAGCGTCGACATCCGCTACGTCCTTTGGGTGATCGACCGCTGGGGGAAATGCCCGCGCCTGATCCAAGAACTCAAGCTGGTAAAATGAACGCGACACCCTTTTTCTCCATCATTGTCCCCATCTACAACCGCCCGGACGAGGCCCACGAGTTGCTCGAAAGCCTCGCCGCGCAGACCGACAGGGACTTTGAGCTGGTGCTCGTCGAGGATGGATCCACCCGGCCCTGCGGGGCCGAGGTGGAAGCCTTCCGCTCCCGCCTCACGATCCACTACATCGTCAAGCCCAACACCGGCCGCAGCGACTCGCGCAACGTCGGGATGCGTGCCTCCCACGGTGCCTATCTCATCTTCTTCGACTCCGACTGCATCATCCCGCCGGACTACTTCGCCACCGTCCGCCGCTACCTCGCCACCGAGCCGGCCGACTGCTTCGGCGGCCCCGACCGCGAGCACCCCAGCTTCACCCCCACGCAGAAGGCCATCAGCTACGCCATGACCTCCTTCTGGACCACGGGCGGCATACGCGGCGGCCGCACCAACCTGGAGAAGTTCAAGCCCCGCACCTTCAACATGGGTTTTTCGCGTGAGGTGTACGAGCGCGTGGGCGGCTTCAAAGACATGTATGGCGAGGACATTGACCTCAGCCTCCGCATCCACCAGGCCGGCTTCACCACCCGCCTCTACCGCGACGCCTACGTCTACCATAAGCGCCGCGGCAACCTCCGCAAGTTCTTCCGCCAGGTGCACATCTTCGGTCAGGCGCGCATCAACCTCTTCAAGCTCTACCCCGACTCGCTGAAGGCCGTCCACACGCTCCCCGCCGTGTTCGTGCTCGGCAGCGTCGGCGTCCTCGTGTGCGCCGTCCTGCTGTCGCCGTGGTGGTTGCTCCTGCCCGCCTTTTACCTCGTGTTGCTCCTCGTCGACGCTCTCATCAAGACCCGCAGCCTCAGCATCGCCCTGCGCGCTGTCGTCGCCTCGCTGATCCAGATCTACGGCTACGGACTCGGCTTCCTCCGCGCGTTTGTCGACAAGATCATCCTCCGCCACGGCCTCGAAGACCTCGAGACCCTCAAACGGGTGTACAAGTAAGGTTTGGCGCATGCATGCTTAATACGGTCCCGAGGGGTATTTATATACGTTCCGAAGGGTATTTAATACCGTTCCGAGGTGGTTATAACTACGTCCCGAAGGGTAATTATATACGTTCAGAGGGGTATTAAATACCGTTCGGAGGTGGTCATAACCATGTTCGGAGGGGTATTTATGACGTCCCGAGAGGTATTTCATACCACCCCGAGGGGTATTCCACTGTGCTCGAAGCGGTATTTAATGAGGTTCCGAACGTATCGACGACCACCTCGGAACGGTATTTCACCACGTTCCGAGGGGTATTTTCACGTGAGTGCTTACGGCGAGCTCGCGTGATGGAAGGGGGCTTCGGGCTTTGCCGAGAGGGCGTGCAAAAGGTGAGGTCAATTTCGGATCGACTCGAAACGGTTGGTGGACCCGGGGAAGAGATTCGAGAGCAGCTTGTATCCCTCCTGCTTTTCTTGCGTGGTCGCCTTGGCATAGATGGCCGTCAGCTCGTCGAGCTTCGTGTCGGCGAAGAGCTGCAGCAAGACGGAGGTGGGGCGGGCGCTTTTGAGCGCGGTCAGTGCGGGGAGCGCGGCGAGAATGTTCGTGCGCCCGCGATCGGGATTGGCGGCCATCTCGTCGAGCCCCTTGCGGTGATAGTCGTACCAGAACTGCCGAAAGCCCCCGCCCTGAGGTTCGGTGAGTGCCGTGATGAGGGCATGGCGATTGGCTGTGTTGTCGAAGGCCTTCCAGCCGTTCCAAGAGGGTTCGGACTGCGCGAGGGTGACAATCTGCTGTGCCTGGCTTAGAAATGGGCTGCCGCCTTTGGGGGAAAAGCTGTCGAAATCCATCCCGAGGATGGTGTAGATATAGAACACGATGGTGGCGGTGAGATTGCTTTGGAGCGTCGTCTCGTTATACTCAAGCGGCTCGTGTTCGGTGTAAGAGAAATCGAGTTTCGTGTCGCGGAAATTGAGAATCGTCGTTGTGTAGGCCGAATTATAGACGGGGCGGCGGGCTTGCACCTGGAGTTCACAGCTAAAACGGTCGTCCTCCATCGTATTGACGATGAGCGTGAAGGTGCAATCGATGCGCTCATTGGGAGCGAATCGCGCGTTGGTCCATTTCCTGTTGTTGATGAACTCGTTGAGCGCGTTTTGAAGGGTCTTGAAGACGTCCTTGTTCGTGCCTTGGATCTTATCACTGATCGTCAGGCGGGCATTCAATTCGGAGACTTGCGCAGGGGCCACCACGGCAGTGAAGAGGGTAAAAACCAGGAATAGCGCCAGTTGGATGCGATGCTTCGTCATTGTTTACTCTTTTTTAGGGGGGACAACGGGGAGCAGGCAGTCGATGATGTCGTCGGCCAGCTCTTTCTTGCTCTTGAGCGGGAAATCTCGGGCGTTGTCGCGGGTATCGATCACGGTGATCTTGTTCGTGTCGACGCCGAAGCCAGCGCCCGTGTCTTGCAGGGAGTTGAGGACAATGAGGTCGAGACGTTTACGCCGTAGCTTGTCCTCAGCGTGTGCGCGTGCATCGTTCGTCTCGAGTGCGAAGCCCACGAGGCGTTGGTCGGGACGCTTGCGGCGGCCCAGTTCGGCGGCTATGTCGCGGTTGGAGACGAGGGGCAGGGTGAGGTCGCCCGTTTCTTCACGTTTGATTTTGGCCTCCGCTGCTGTACGGGGCCTATAATCAGCGACGGCGGCAGCCAGTATGGCGATGTCGCACTCGGGGAAGAGCGCGGTAGCAGCGTCATACATTTCGTCGGCCGATTCAACGTCGGTACGGACGATGTGCGGATGTATCGTGCCCAGTGCGACCGGCCCGGCTACGAGTCGCACCTCGGCACCTCGGCGTGCACAGGCCTCGGCGAGGGCAAACCCCATCTTACCCGAGGAATAGTTGCCGATGAAGCGTACGGGATCGATCTTCTCATAGGTTGGCCCGGCAGTAATGAGGACGGTCCGCCCGGTGAGGTCGCCCTCGTCGTTGAGTGCAGCCGCGAGCACATCGATGATGCGTTCCGGCTCCTCCATCCGACCACGGCCCACGAGTGTGCTGGCCAGCTCGCCCTCGGCCGGCTCGATGATCCTGTTGCCGAAGGAGCGCAAGCGATCGAGGTTAGCCTGCGTCGCGGGGTGCGCATACATGTCGAGGTCCATGGCCGGGGCGACGAAGGTGGGGGCCTTCATCGAGAGGTAGGTGGTGAGCAGCATGTTGTCGGCGATGCCGTGCGCCATCTTGCCGAGCGTGGCGGCCGAGGCGGGGGCAATGACGAAAACGTCGGCCCACAGACCGAGATCGACGTGGCTGTGCCAACTGCCGTCGCGGCGGTCGAAAAATTCGCTCACCACAGCGCGTTGCGAAAGGGTGGCGAGGGTGAGGGGGGTGACGAACTCTTTGCCGGCGGGCGTGATGACCACTTGCACTTCGGCGCCTTGGCGCACGAGTAGGCGGACGAGGGTGCAGGCTTTGTAGGCGGCGATGCTGCCGGTGATGCCGAGCACGATGTGGCGGCCGGCGAGGGGCGAGTGTTGGACGCTGGACATGGGGCGAGGTGGGGGCGCGAACGAGGGCGCGCTTGGGGCTTTGCCTCGGGGGGAGGGGGAGCCGAGAGGAGAGATAAATAAGGAGTGGGGCGCGCCGTAGGGGGCTGTCGCTGACGAACGGGCGGTGCGGCGTGCGCCGGCTGCGGGGCGAAAATGCAACACGCCGGCCCTCGAACTCGAGAGTCCTGATGGCCGGCGTGGTGTGTGGGGGAAATGGAGGGGGAATGGAGGGCGCGGAGCGGTAGGGCAGCGCGTGTGGCACGGCTTTCGACCGAGTGGCTACGGCTTTCGGCTGTGTGCACGATCGTTGTCGCCTCGTCAGCGGTGGGCTTTCGCTGTGTCGCCGAGGTGTTGTGCCCGATGCCGTTCGGCTTGTGGCCGTCGGGTGGAGCCTTCACGGTGGAAAAGGGAGGCGAAAAGTGCACCGTTTTTCGTCAAAAACCGAGGGCTTTTTGTCGAAAGTGGAAGCCTTTTGCCGAGAAGGCAGGGGGCTTCGTGCCGAAAGGTGCGGTTCGGACGCGCAGGGCGCCCTTCATCGCGCGGCGCAGGAGCTATCGTTGAGCGGCGAGCGGACTACCGTTGGTCGCGCGGATGGCTTATTCGTTGAGCATCATGGGCATGAGGAGCATGAGTACGTGCTCGTTGTCCTGCTGTTCGGCGGGGACGATGATGCCGGCGCGCGAGGGATCGGCGAGTTGCACCACGATTTCGTCGCCTTCGAGGTTGTTGAGCAGTTCCATGAGGAGGGTGCCTTTGAAGCCGATGTTCATCGGGTGGCCTTCATATTGGCAGGCCACGGCTTCTTCGCCGGCGCGACCGTAGTCGGCATCGCGGGTGGAGAGGATGATGCGGCCGGACTCGATGTGGAGCTTCACGAGGGGGCTGCCGGCGTTGGAGAAAATGAGCACGCGGCGCAGGGCGGAGATCATCGCCGCGCGGTTGAGCGTGACGAGGTTGGGGTTGTCCTTGGGAATGACGCTGTTGTAGTTGGGGAATTTGCCCTCGATCAAGCGGCAGGAGAGGTCGTAGCACTCAGAGGCGATGACGGCGTTGCGACCGTTGAAGCGGATGGTGACGTCGCCCACTTCTTTCTGCAAGATGTTGCGCACGATGTTGGCCGGCTTCTTGTGGAGGATGAACGAGGCGGGGGTGTCGGTCTGGATGTCGAGCAGGCGGGTGCACGAAAGTTTGCGACCGTCGGAGGCCACCACGGCGAGGCCTTCGGCGTTGAAGTCGAAGAACACACCGTTCATCACGGGGCGGAGGGGATCGTCGGCGGCGGCGAAGAGCGCGCGGTTGATGCCCGAGAAAAGGCGCGCGGCATCGGCGCCGAGGGTCGAGATTTCGCCGTCCAACTCGGGAGTGAGGGGGTATTCCTGGGCGTTTTGACCCACGAGGTTGTAGTGCCCGTTCTGATAGGTGATGGTGATGTCGAGGTTGTCGGGGTCGACGTTGAATTCGAGGGGCTGTTCGGGGATTTCCTTGATGGCCTCCTGAATGGTCTTGGCGTTGACGGTGAAGTCGATGGGACCATCGCTCTCGATCAGCTCGAGGGTGGTGTGGAGGGTGAGCTCGCTGTCCGAAGCCGTGAGCTCGAGTTGGTTGTTGTGGACTTGGAAAAGGAAATTGTCCAGGATGGGCATGCTGTTTTTCGACGCGATGACGCGACCGAGCGTCTGGAGACGCTGCGAAAGGATGCTGCTGGAAATGGCGAACTTCATATCGTGGGCTAAACTTATATTCTACTATCTGAGGGCGGATGTGCGTTTTGGGGCGCGGGGTGCGCGTCCGGCGGCGCAGCGGTGGCGCGGGGACAGCGGCAAGGCCACCTTCGTCGCGGATTTCGGCGCAAAGGCGACGCGAAAAAAATGAGCGGAAACGGGTGGCTCTGCGACAAAGTTAGGATTTTATTTTGGAATTGGCCCAAAAGTAGTCCGTTTTTTCACGCCGAGTGCGCAAGTTGTGGAGTTTTGGCGGGGGACAGCGGAGCGAGCGTGGCCGAGAATAGGGGTGGATTTTGGGAGATTTCGGTCATCGTTTTGGCGTTTTTCTTGGGCTTTTTGGGGAGGGCGGTAGGCTTGTGCTCGCAGATCGGCAGGCGCGGGGCGATGAAAAAAGGTGCATCCGACAGCACGCGCGCTGTGGGATGCACCGAAAAAGGGGATCATGGGGCGGAAATCCGTCGAAAACTTGCCCTCAGCTCGTCGGCGAGTGGGTGCCGCTCTCCGCGTGGGCGGAGGCGGTTTTCGTTGCGCGGCCGTGGCCAACCGCTGTCGGACGGCGCGGAAGTGGAGTTCCGTGGTAGATTCAGGGTCGGAAAAGGGGGAAGGTTAACGGGTTGGGATGACTATTTGTGGGTGTATTTTTCGTATTCGTTGATGTATTCCATCACGATGTCGATGGCTTCGGGGCGCATGTCTTTGATGCGGGGCTTGTTGACGCAGGCATGCACCGTGGGATAGACCTCTGCCCAGTCGTTGTTTAGCGCGATCTGCGCTTTGACCAGTCCGACGGCGAGCATGAACGATTGTTTGTCGGTGCGCGGTGTGGTCATGGCCATGCGCACCATTTTGCTCATCGCGGCGGTGTTGAAGTAATTGCTCATCGCACTGAGGTAGACAAGCACGGCCTTCTGTTCGGGTGAGGCGTGTTTGAAGACGTCTTGCTGCGTGACGCGCTTGCCGGGGGCGATGCCGTACTTGTGTTTGGGGAAGTGTTGGATGCAATAGTTGAGGTAGTCCTTGTAGGCGGTGAGGCCTTCGAACTCCCAGCCCACGGCGTTGATGAGCGCCAGCTTGACATCGAGGGGATTTGCCTCATCGAAGAGGTAGGCCTTGGCCGCTTCGGAGAGGTGGTTGGGCTGATCGGCGGCGGCTTTGACGATGGGCACGTCGAGATAGGCCTTGTAGAACTCGGTGGAGGTGAGGGCGGAGTCGGCAAAACTCAGTTGCACGGCCGAGATGAGGAGCGCGAAGAGGAGAAAGAGCTTCTTCATGGTTTCGGGCGTTGGGTGTTTGACGTGGGTTTAGTGCTTAGTGACGGTGCCCTTGCGTGTGTTGACGCTGAAGGTGCCGAGGGAGGTTTGGATCTTGTAGACGCGGTTTTTGGCGGAGAGCACTTTGGCGTTCATGCCCATGCAGGAGTAGGTGCCGTCGTCGTTTTTGTTGACGGTGATGCGGCCGAAGGGGGTGTTGAACACGATGTGTTGCTTGTTGGCCTCGACTACGCCGTAGGTGGTGCCGGCGGGTGCGTCTTTGACGGCTTGTGCCACTTCTTTGACCACGGCTTTTGCCTGCGTGTTGTTGACCTTTGCGAAACTTGCGGTGGAGGTTGCTGCAACCATCATCAGCGCGAAAATTGCTTTTTTCATTGTCTTCTATTTTTTGATTTGTATTTCGTTGCTGTCTTGATGACAATGCAAAAGTAAGTAGGCGCCGGTGAGGGGCAAAACTTTTGGAGGGGCGTTGTATGAAATGGTGGGTTTGCTGTATGAATTGTCGCTCGCGGCTTTCTCCGGCCGCGCAAATGGGTGATTTTGTGGGGTTTCGAGGAGGGAGAAGGGGCGCGATTTCGGGCGGCGTCGGGGGTGTTTGGGGTGTGGGGGCAGCGCGTGAGGGTTGGTGGTCACGATGGGGTGAGTACTTCTGTGGCCGAGGGATAAAAAAGGGTTCATCCGACGCGCGAGGGGCAGTCGGATGAACCTTTGTGGTGTTTTGCGGGGCAGCGTTGTGGCTTATCGTTTGCGGAGCACGAGCCAAGGTGCGACGCCGTGGTGCTTGTCGGTGCGCCCGTCAGTGGGTGATTTCGGGCAGCGTTGGGGGTATTGTTTGCGGAGTACGAGCCAAGGGGCGATGCCGTGGTACTTGTCGGTGCGCCCGTCAGTGGCCGCTTTCGGGCGGCGTTGGGGCTTATCGTTTGCGGAGCACGAGCCAAGGGGCGACGCCGTGGTGCTTGTCAGTACGATAGCGAGCGGCTTCTTCGGTGAAATGGGGCGTGCCGTCGGGGGCGCGGTAGAAGCCGCTTTGGTTACCGCCGGTGAGATAGATGGCATCGACGTAGCCGTATTCGCGCAAGGCGTCGGCAAAGCTCCAAAGGGTTTCGGGGTGGTGAGTGGCGACGACGCAAAGGCGGTCGTCGGCGGTGCGAACGAGGGCTTTGCGCTCCACTTTGCCGTGGAGGGTGAAGCGCGTGGGGAGTTGGCCGTCGGAAACGAGGACAAACTGGCGGAAGTAGGAGCCGTCGGCGTCGACCATGGCGCGCCGGAGGTCGTCGAAGCGCGAGATGCCGATGACGGCGTGCCCGTTTTTGAGGGCGCAGTAGCCGAGACGCGAGACGTCGCGCTGTTTCTCCTCGCCGTCTACGACCAACGAGCCGATGTATTCGCCGGTGGCGGTGTAGTCGGCGGTGCGGGTGTAGAGGAGCACGTTGTGGTCGGCGGTGTCGGGCTCGGCGAGGGTGAGTTCGGCCTTGACGTTGTGCCACTCGTAGATGTCGAGCGCCACGCCGAGCACGGAGTCGCGCTTGAGTAACACTTCCGAGGGGCCGTTTTCCACGCGCATGTGGTCGAGTTTGCGGAGGTTGTCCTGGGGCGAGACGGAGATGCTCACGCCGAGGTTGTAATAATAGTTGTATAGGCGCGTGGCGGCGTAGAGGCCGACGAGGAGCACGGCGGCGCTAACGAACCACAGGAGGCGGAGGCTCCACGTTTGGAGGGCGCTGCGCTTTTTCACCGCGGGGGGGAGCTGCCGTTCGTCCTCCACATTGTAGCGCTCGATGGTGATGATGGGGGCTTCGCCCACGGCTTGTGCGGTGGGGTCGTCGGTTTCGTGCTCGATCGTGAAGAGGGGCTGCTCTTGGAGGTGGTTGTCTTCGGTGTGTTCCATGGTCATTTGTGTTCGAGTTCCAAAACGCTCTTCAATTCTTTGAGGGCTTCCTTCGAAGCGCTGAGTCTGAAACTGCGGTGGGCGCGATAGTCCATGAGTTTCAGTTCTTGATTGGTGACGTTGATGGCGTAAACGAAATTTTTGTTCACGATCAGGCTTTTGCCCACGCGTAGAAAGAAATTCTGTTGCAGCATGCCGAGGACTTCGACGAAGTAGTGCAACTGAAAGGTCATCGTCACGGATTCGCCGTTGAAGAGATGCACGTCGCAGTAGTTGCCGGAGGCCTCGATGTAGGCAATATCGTCGGTGGGCACGCGGAAAAGTCCGACGGAGGTGGAGATTTTGAGTCTTTCCATAGTGTCATTGGGCTTGGGGGGCGGGCTTCTCATGTACCCGTTTTGGCGATTTTGGGTACATGATAGGTTTCTCATGTACCCGTTTTGGCGTTTTCGGGTACATGAGCGGCTTGTCATGTACCCGAAAATGACCTTTCTATCGGAATAATTGCCTTATGGAGTGGGCGAAGCCGAGGCTTCCTTGGCGTTTAATTGGTTGATCACATCGTCAATTATTGCTTGTAGGTCGGCAGCCTGCGTCTTATTAACGAGGTCTTGTTCTTGTTGGTCTGCGACATTCTTTTTAATCCAGCGGATATTCTTGGAGAACTTTTCTAAGCAATCCTTTCCATACCCCTTTGTTCTCGAAGCAGTGACTAAAATGTCGCAGTTCTTGTCTTGGACATACTGGATATTCTTCTTGACTTCTGTCTCGTTATCTCCGGGAGTGGTGATGGATATGGTTTTGCCTTTATAGGTGAAAGTGCGTCTGTGATCCTTTCCATCCGTGATCGGGTTATCGGGGTTGATGAGGTTGTTGAGCAGGTTCAGTGTTGTGGTCTTACCGATACCACCTTTTCCAAAGAGTGCAATGACTTTCATGGCGCATGGATGATTTAATGGTGAAAAATGAAAATGTTTTTCCGTTATTTATTTGATTGTCAGCAGCGTGAGGGAGTGTTTGGGGGCTTTCCGCCGGGTGTTGCCAAGTTATGGGGCTTGGCGTGAATGATTTCCCTCTTCCTCGCTCAGTGAGCGAGGACTTTGCGGCCGGCGCGGAGGTAGATGTGCCCGGGACGCGGGCGCACGACGCGGCGACCGGCGAGATCGTAGAGGACGGCGTCGGCGGGGAGGGGCGTGGCGACGCGACGCAGGGCGGAGGGTGCGGGAGTGTCGGCGTCAATGGTCACCATGTCGGTGCGCGGCACCATGACCTCGCGCACGAGCGTGTGCCCGA
>CALHPT010000369.1 GCA_938036405.1 uncultured Tannerella sp. | reverse complement strand
GCGCCGTGGCGGTACGATCCGGCGTGTAGAGGGCACGGCGTTCGACAATGATCCGCCAGATATCCGCCTCACGACGCTCCACTTCGCTCAGCTCGTCAGGCGTCCAGCCCATGAGCGTGGTCATGCTGAGATCGGGCAGGGCACGGAGCACAGCATAGCGGAGGGCACCTTCGTAGATCATCCGGTCGAGCAGCACGGCTTCATTGCCTCGGAAAGGGTATTCGGACATCAGATAGGCCGCCATGAGGTCTGGCGAAACGCATTCGGGGGCCATCCTGCGGCGCGCATAGGGCGTGAAGAAGTCGGCATAGAGCGGATAGTCTGCGCCGAGGTATTTGTCGATGGAAACGGAGAGTAGACTATCACCCACGAGCACATTTTGATAGAGCCCAGAGACGTGCAGGCAGAGCGCGGGCCGACGGCGCCCAGGAAGATCGGCCTCGAGGCGGGTGAAGGCCGCGCCGAGCGTGCGGGAAAGAGAGTCGACGGCCGAGTCGGAGTATCGCTCGAGGGCGTCGGCATAGAGACGGTGTAGGGTGGGCTCGCTGAAGTAGTCGGAGAGGCGCCCGAAGTAGTCTACGGTGGGTGTGTCCGGGCGTTCGAAGAGGGCCAGGGAGAGGATGCGGAGCATTTCGGGGTAGGCGCGGAGTAGACCGTCGCGCAGGGTAGCCGCGTGCGCGCTGTCGGCATCCACATAGGCGAAGAGATCGCGATCAAAGCGAGCGATGGGGGCAGGATCGGCGGTCGAATCCACGTCGGCCGAAGTGGAGTGGCATGACGAGGTGAGGAGCAGGATGAGGGTGAGAAAAAGGAGGGGTTTACGGGTCATTTCTTTAATAGGACTGTGATACGGAGGGTGAGATCGAAGAAGATCATTTTCGCGTTGCCGTTTTGAGCGATGTGACGCTCGGCGTCGGCCAGCTCGGCGGCGAAATCGAAGACATTCCGCTCGTTGACATAGGGCGAAAAGCGGGCGGAGAAGGCGGCCTCGTCTGGGCGGAGGTAATTGAGGTCGTCGGAACGGAATCGGCGGACGAAATTCTCCCTAACGAGGTGTTGGCAATAGGCCAAAAAGGCGCGCTGCTGCTCGCGAGAGAGCGCGGCAAGCTCGTCGGCGGTCTGCTTCATGGCGCGGACGTCGCGTTTCCAGGCGTTGCGCATGATGCGAATGAAAAAGTCGAGGAAAAGACGCTGTCGTTCGTCGTCGCCCATGGAGCGTTCGGCGGCGAGCAGATCGCCGTGGGCGAGGTGAGCCGTGCGGCGAGCGGCGTCGGGGGGCAGCCCGTTGCGCTGCTCCAAGGCGCGAGCGAGGGCGTCGGCCTCGATGGGTCGGACGTCGAGCCTTTGGGTGCGCGAAAGGATCGTGCCGAGGATCAAGTCTGGCGCGTCGGAGACCATGAGGATCACGGTGCGTGCCGGGGGCTCTTCGATGAGCTTGAGCAGCTTGTTGGCGCATGCGGCGTGCATGCGCTCAGGCATCCAGACGATCAGCACGCGGTATTGGGCCTCGTAGATCCGGAGGCTCGTCTTGCGGATCATCTGGTCGCTCTCCTCGGCGTAGATTAGGGCTTGCTTGCCGGCGGTCTCCATCCTGTCGAGCCACTGGTCGAGGTCAAAATAGGTGTGCTCGGTGAGCATCGCGCGCCATTCACCGAGGTAATCGTCGCAGACGGTCCGCTTCCTCTTTTTGTCAGCGACAATGGGGAAGACGAAATGCAAATCGGGGTGTGCGAGCGCATCATACTGGCGACAGGAATGGCATTTCCCGCAGGCGTCCGTGTCCGTACGGTCGGTGCAATTCAGATAGCGGGCGTAAGCGAGGGCCAGCGGAAAGGTGCCGCTGCCTGTGCGTCCGCAAAAGAGGCGGGCATGGGGGATGATGCCTCGGCGTGCTGTGTCCGTAAGGCGCGCCTTGAGGTCATCCTGCCCGATAACGTTGTGGAAATACATAGGGAGAACTAAAATCTACATGCTAAAAACGAAAACGAGGGCGTAGAGTTGTGTGTGCCCCGATTTTCTGAGCGAGAAACCGATAGAGCGTGGTGGGTAAAAACGAAAAATGGGGGCGTCCCCGGATGAGCGTCCCCATTTTCACAGTTCACATTAATCTTAATAGATCTCCTTGGCCACGCGGCGGATGCTGTCCGAGGCCATGAGGGTGTAGAAATGGATGCTGGGCACGCCGTGTGCCACCAGGTCGCGACACTGGGCTGTGCACCACTCTACGCCGACCTCCTTGGCCTCCTCGTCGGTCCGGCAACGGCCGAGCGCGGCGGCAAACTCGGTCGGGAAGGTGCAGTGGAAGATGCGCGGAATGACCTCCAATTGGTCGCGCAGCACGATCGGCTTGATGCCCGGAATGATGGGCACCGTGACGCCCTCCGCCCGCATGCGATCGACGAAGGCGTAATACTTCGCGTTGTCGAAGAACATCTGCGTAACGAGATACTCCGCGCCCTGCTCCACCTTCAGCTTGGCGTATCGGACGTCGTCGTCCATCGACCGGGCGTCCTCGTGCATCTCGGGGTAGCAGGCCATGCCGTATGAGAAGGGCGTCTCGATGTCCGTGATCGGCGAGCCGTCCAGGGCGATGCCGCGGTTGAAATTGTTCACTTGGAGCTGTAGATCGGTGGCGTGATCGTGATAGAGCTCAGCGTTGTCCGGCTCGTGGAGCCGCTTGACGTCGCCGCGGAGCAGGAGCAGGTTGTTTACGCCCAAGAAGTTCAGGTCGATCAGGCCATACTCCGTCTCATCCTTGGTGAAGCCCTTGCAGACGAGGTGTGGCACGGCTGCGATGCCGTAGCGGTTCTGTATGGCCGAGGCGATGGCGACTGATCCGGGGCGTTTGCGCAGGTTGACGGTCCGCACCATGCCGTCCGTACCGCGCACCTCGATGGCTTCGCTGTGGTGCGAGGTGATGTTGATGTACTTGGGGTCGAAGTCGCGCAGCTTGTCGATGACGCGATAGACGCTCTGGATGCTGTTGCCCTTCAGCGGCGGCAGGATCTCGAACGAGAAGGCCGTGCCTCGGCTCTTGTTGATTAAATCGATGACTCTTTCCATATATAGGGTAGTTATAGGGTGGTTTGATCGGGGGAACGATACATATAATAAGAGGTGTACATTCACCCGCGGCCCTTTTCGGCGGACAAAAGTAGCACGAGACTCGTCAAGCGACGGGCGGGGCTTTTGCCTTTCGTCGCGCGTCTCTGTCCTTCAAAAGTGGTTTTTGTCATACTCCGCAAGGAAGTCTAATGGAATCTCAGTGCCCCGTCTATCTTTGCCGTCACTAAAAATGACAACAGTTTGATCGCACCCAATGAATTTCCAAAGTCATTATCACACCAAGTGAGTCCGTTATTCAGCATAAGTATCGGACTGATGGAGGATATAAAACAAACCACGTGATTGAAGAATAACATATGAATCAGCGAACAAATCAAGGATGGAATCGGACCGGCAAATGGAGCGCTGCGAATAGAAGGCGCGTTTATACGTTGTACCGAGTTGATCCAGCTTCTATCAAAGATGAGAACACATCAAATGGCTTGCAGGAGGCAGGTCTGGCATCGGCGGGCTTACCAAACGATAACTCAAGCCATGAAATACAGCCGATAGTCGCAGATGTTGAGCTCGAAAAAGTGCACGTCTGCAACTACCCTAAGAAAGAGAATGTGCGCCAAGGGTGGCGCAGAACTGACCGGTGGCGTGCTGCGAATGGATGGCGCGCCTCCACGTTGAAATGGGAGGATCCCGATCCGATCAAAAACGGATGGTTGGCTTACTGGCCACAAGTAATCATGACACTCTCGCCAGGCAGCCCAAGCGTTAGCCTCGAATCGCAACCAGCAAGCGGGCATGCGGAGAAAGAGGATAACGAAAGACCTTCCGCAATGAATATTCCAGATAACGCAAGCAAGAAATACGAGCGATTTGAAGCCCGTTATCAGGAGCTGTCGTCTTACTTGTGTTCCATCGCTGCGAAGATTGACGCCATCAGAACAGACAACACGAAGCAGGCCGGTATCAAGAAGAATCTTCTCGCGTTCTTGGAGACCTACATCAAAGA
>CALHPT010000368.1 GCA_938036405.1 uncultured Tannerella sp. | reverse complement strand
AACTTCTGCAAGCGTCATTTTCTCCATTTTGGTGTTTGCAGAACTTCTGCAAGCGCTTAAACCCCGCCCTGGGTCTATCTTCGCGCCCTGATGGATATTAGATGATGAAACAGAACAAATACATCCGCCCGATGGCGGAACGATGGATGCCGAGGCCGACGATCGCGGCCCTGTGCATGCTGCTTGTGTCGGCAGTCATAGCCTCGTGCAGCGGCAGCAAAGGCGAGTTTTACGAAGAGGAGGGGACGGTTTTCCACACCGTCTACCACATTAAGTACCGTACGACTAAGGGGCCGCTGACGGACAAGATCGCCGCCGAGCTGCAGGCCTTCGATGCGTCGCTGAACCCCTTCAATAAGGCTTCGATCCTGGCGCGCGTGAACCGCAACGAGGAGGTGGAGGTGGACGATTGGTTCGTGACCGTCTTCAATCGCGCGATGGACGTTGCGGAGCGGTCGGGCGGCGTGTTCGACGTCACCGCGGCGCCGCTCATCAACCTCTGGGGCTTCGGCTATGAGCAGAAAGACAGCGTCTCGCCGGCCGTCATCGACAGCATGCTTCAGTTCGTGGGCTACCGCAAGGTGCGTCTCGATGGCCGACGTGTAGTCAAGGACGATCCGCGGCTCGAACTCAGCTTCTCGGCCATCGCCAAGGGATACGCCTGCGACGTGGTCGCCGCCTTGCTCGAGCGCGAGGGCGTGGAGGATTACATGGTGGAGATCGGCGGCGAGGTGGCCTCGCGCGGCATGAATCCGCGGGGCGAATGCTGGCGCATCGGCATCAATAAGCCGGAGGATGACACTACGGGCGTGAAGAACGAAACGGAAGAGATCGTCCAGCTCTGTGGCCGGCGTGGCATCGCGACGTCGGGCAACTACCGCAACTTTCATGTGCGCGACGGCAAAAAGGTGGCCCACACCATCGACCCGCGCACGGGCTACCCCTCGAAGCAAAGCATCCTCAGCGCAACGATCGTGGCGCCGGACTGCATGACGGCCGATGCCTATGCGACGGCCTTCATGGCGATGGGTGTCGACGCAGCCTGCCGCATGGCGGAGTCGGTGCCGGAGATCGCCTATTACGTGATCTATGCCGACGAGGCGGGTGCGCACCGCGTGAAGATGTCGCCGAAGCTGGAGGAGATGATCGTCGGGAAAGCGAAAAACGAAAAGTGAAACACGAATGGAAAAGATAGATGTGGAAGCGCGCGTAGAGAAGGCGCGCACCTTGTTTCAGGAAGGATATAACTGTGCGCAGGCCGTGTTTTTGACTTACAGCGATGTCTTTGGCATGGACAGGGCTCTGGCGGCACGACTTGCGGCATCGTTTGGCGGCGGTATGGGACGCATGCGCGAGGTCTGTGGGACGGTCAGCGGCATGGCGATGATCGCCGGGCTGATAGAGCCAGCCGATCAGCCGGGAGATAAGGAGGCTAAGGCGCGGAATGCGGCGTTGGTGCGAGAGTTTGCCGACACGTTTCGCCAAGAGAATGGCTCGATCATCTGCCGCGAGCTCTTGGGCCTTGACCCGAAGGAGGGCGACGCCTCCGTAGCCCCCCGCAAACGTCCGTGTGTGGAGTTTGTGGCCACGGCCGCAAGAATCGTGGGAGAGAAATTGACCGTATCCACGGAAAACGAATAACGAACATCCCGGCCGGGATGGGAATAACTACACCTAATTAGAATAAGAACAATGGAAAGTTTCAATGAACTGATGATGCGCCGCCGCAGCTCGCGGAAGTTTACGGCCGAACCGATCGCACCGGATGAGGTGCAGGAATTACTGAAAGCGGCGCTCGTGGCGCCGACGTCGAAGAATGCGCACTCCTGGCAGTTTGTGGCCGTGGAGGATCGCGAGATGCTGGGGCGACTGGCAGCTTGTCGGAAGATGGGTAGCTCCTTCCTCAGCGGCTGCGCGTTGGCCGTGGTAGTGATGGGCGACGTGACCGTGACGGATGTGTGGGTGGAAGACGCTTCGATCGCCGCCGCATACATGCAGCTTCAGGCTGAAGATCTCGGCTTAGGCAGCTGCTGGTGTCAGGTGCGTAACCGTCACACGCCGGACGACACCGAGGCCGAGCAATATGTCCGCGACCTGCTCGACATCCCCTATCAGCTTGGCATCGTTTGCATCGTCGGCTTCGGGCACCGCGAGCGCGTGGGCCGGCCGCACGACGAGGCGGCGCTGCTTTGGGAACGCGTACATATCGGACGTTACCGCACGGCGGAGATAGCCGGCGACGGCCAGGTACAGGCATGATGAACGAGACGGTCGTGATGATCGGTGCCGGGCGTGTGGCCACGCATCTTGCGCAGGCGTTGCGTGAGCGTGCGGGGCTGCACCTTGTGCAGGTCTACAGTCGGACGGCGGAGCATGCCCGAGCGTTGGCCGAGGGGGCGGGCGACGCGACGTGGACGACGTCTGCTGAAGCCGTGCGCACGGATGCCGACGTGTACGTCTTCTCGCTCAGCGATGATGCGTTGGCGGACGTGGCCTGTCGGGTGCCGACGAACGATGGGCTGTGGCTGCATACGGCGGGCAGTGTGCCGATGGATGTCTTCCGCGACCGATCGCGCCGCTACGGCGTGCTTTATCCGCTGCAGACGTTCTCACGCGAGAGGTCGGTGGACTTCCGTCGGGTGCCCTGCTTCGTGGAGGGCTGCACGGCGGAGGTGGCCGATGAGGTGCGGGCGCTGGCCCAGCGACTGTCGGACGAGGTGCATGTGTTGCCGTCGGCCGATCGGGCGTACCTCCATCTGGCAGCGGTCTTTGCTTGCAATTTCACGAACCACATGTACGCCTTGGCCGACGAGATTGTCCGTGCGCGTGGCCTCGACGGTTCCGTGCTCCGTCCGCTCATCGACGAGACGGCGGCGAAGATCCACCGCCTCACGCCGCGTGAGGCGCAGACGGGTCCAGCGCTTCGCAACGACCGCGCCGTGATCGATCGTCAGGCCGCAATGATCGCCGACCCGGATGTGAGGCGTCTCTACGAGGAGATCAGCCGGGGGATCTACGCCGAACAACTAAAAAGTTAGGGGGGGGCGATCATCTTCTTTTCTTCCCTTGATGGAAGAAAAGGAAGCAAAAGAAGATCAAGCCCCCACCGGGGGCGGGGAAGTTTGGCCGGGTACACAGGGGGGTATTTGGCGGAGTTTGGCCGGGCACCGGATTGGTTCTTCTCGTTTTTCACTATTCACTTTCAAACAATGATTCCTTACGATTTGACCCGCATACGGGCGTTTCTTTTCGACGTGGACGGCGTGCTGTCGTCCGACAAAATCCCGCTGGCGGACAACGGTGACCCGGCCCGCACGGTGAACATCAAAGACGGCTATGCGTTGCAGTTGGCCGTCCGCCACGGCTACGAGGTGGGCCTGATCACGGGCGCTTATACGGAGAACATCCGCCGCCGCTTCGAGCACCTCGGCGTGAAGCACATCTACCTCTGCAGCAGCGTCAAGATCATCGACTATGAGGATTTCCTCCGCAAGACGGGCCTCACGGACGAGCAAGTGGCTTTCGCCGGCGACGACATTCCGGACTATGAGGTGATGCGTCGCGTCGGGCTGCCTATCGCACCCAGTACGGCGGCGCCGGAGATCAAGCGCATCGCCCGTTACATCTCGCCACTGGCCGGCGGCGACGGCATCGCCCGCGAAGTGATCGAGCAGACGATGAAGGTGCAAGGCACATGGATGTCCGACAAGGCGTTCGGGTGGTGAGGTTTTAGAGAGTAGAGGGTAGTGTCTGGGTATCCGGCAAACTTGGCCGGCACCCCTAGTGCTTTGATCTTCTTTTGCCTTCTTCTCTTCCATCAAGGGAAGAAAAGAAGGTGGGGCTGGGGGCGAAGCCCTCTAAAGTGCACGGAAAGATGATTATGGAAAAGCTGATTATTCACATTGAAGCGAGCAGAAGTTTAGCGTCGTATCATGTCGCATGAAATGGCTTCGACGATTGGAAATACCGTTTTATGTCGCATGAAATGGCTTCGACGATTGGAAATGCCGTTTTATGTCGCATGAAATGGCTTCGACGAGCGGAAATGCCGTTTTATGTCGCATAAAAT
>CALHPT010000367.1 GCA_938036405.1 uncultured Tannerella sp. | reverse complement strand
AGCTACGATCGCCATGGAGCGAGATAGCGCGATGAAAACTTTCCAGCCGTTCTACAGTGTCAACATGCAGACGGCGCAGATCGAAGTGCGCCTCTTCAGGGCCGACTACAAAAAGGGCATGTTCCAGAAAGTGCCCGACAACTACGCACACTACATCGCCGAAATGCTCGCAAAAGTCTACGAAGCCGGAATCGTATCGACCGAGGGTATGAGCGAGCTGATGCGCAACGGCTCCACGGCCATCCGCATCGTAAACGGGAAAGAGGCAGTCTCAGTTCCCATCTCCGGCATCTACTCCACGCGCACCGCCTACGAGTATATTATGCACAACGATACGATCAATTATCGCCGAGATATACTTATGCGCTGCAATATCAACAACTATCTGACGCAAAATCTGCTTTACGACGTCAAACGAACCGACGGCGCGAAAGCAGATCTCATCAGCAGCATATCAGCGGCCAACGGAATGGTCCTCAAAGGCCAGCGCATCATAGACCGCGGCGAGATTGTCTCGGCGCGGCAAAAGCAATTGATCGACTCGTACACAAAAGAGAGCAAGCGGCGCAGCGAAATACGCACCGACTTCTGGGAGCAAGTCAGCGGGCAAGCGCTTTTGGTCTTCCTCATCTTGGGTTTCTTCCCCATTTATCTGAAAATGTTCCGCCCCGACTATTTCCGATCGACCTCCACCCTGCTCTTTTTCTTCACGCTACTCGTACTTTTTCCGCTGCTGACGTACAGCGTCGTGCGTTTCTCCCTCGCGGCGGTCTACATTATCCCCTACGCCATCGTTCCCTTCTTCATCCGCATCTTCCTCGACTCGCGCACGGCCACGATGGCCCTGATCGTCGTCGTCCTGCTCTCGGCTATCGGTGTGCAGATGTCGTTTGAGTTTATCTTACTCCAACTCTACATGGGCCTTACCGCGATTTACGGCATCCGCGAACTGACGCAGCGCAGCCAGATCATACGCGTCGTCGGCTTAGTCTTTGTCGTAGGTCTGACGGCACAGCTTGGGCAGGATATGCTCGAGGGCCTCTCATTCTCCCAACTAAGTCTCTACCGCTACCTCTACATCACCTTCAGTTGTTTCCAACTTCTCTTTGCTTACCCCTTGATGCACGTCATCGAGCGCGTATTCCGCTTCACCTCGAGCGTGACGCTCATTGAGTTGACCAACATCAACCACCCCCTGCTTCGGCGTATGTCCAAGGTGGCTCAGGGCACGCTCAACCATTCTATGCAGGTGTCCAACTTAGCTGCAGAAGTGGCGCTGAAAATCGGAGCCAGCTCTCAGCTTGTACGAACCGGCGCCCTCTATCACGACATTGGGAAGATGCTCAACCCACTCTTCTTCACGGAGAATCAGAACGGCGTCAACCCCCACGATGCGTTGGAAGCGAAAGATGGATTCTCGAAAGAGGAGCGCAGCGCACAGATCATCATCGGCCACGTCACGGAAGGCCTCCGCTTGGCCGAGAAACACCATCTCCCAAAAAGCATCTGCAACTTCATACGCACGCACCACGGGCGTGGAAAAGTGAAATACTTCTACATACAATGGCAAAACGAGCACCCCGACGAGACGCCGCGCGACGCGCTTTTCACCTACCCGGGTCCTAATCCGACGACCAAAGAACAAGCTATTCTGATGATGTGCGACGCCGTAGAGGCCAGTTCGCGCAGCTTAAAAGAATACACGAAGGAGAGTTTGACCGAACTGGTCAATCGCATCATCGACACGCAAGTAGCCGAAGGCGCCTTCCTCCGATGCCCCATCACCTTCCGCGACATTTCCGACGCGAAAGACGTATTGATCGACAACCTCAAGACGATTTACCACACGCGCATCGCCTATCCTACGCTCCACCCGCACCAAGAAGAGCGCCCGGCGCGCACACGCCGTCGCGGCGGAAGCCTTTTCACCTCCTTGCGGCGCAATACGTAGGCCGGCGGTGGTGCATCGTGGCCCCACACATCTATATATAGGCACACGCCGTTTGCTTTGTGCTTGATTCCTACAAAGGTCTGCTTCGGCAGGCCTTTTTTGTAGCCTGTCAGTGGGCCGGCGATGATGCGGCCATCGCACTTTCGGAAAATAATAGTCGGAAAACGGCGGCCGGACCATTTACCGCTCATCGCTGCCGGCAAGCCGCTGCACGCTGCGCGCCCATCCGCGGCCAACGCTTCGGCAAGGGCGTTTTCGAAGGTTAGGCAATGCCTCACAATAGGGTGCATATAAAAACTTACAGCTCAACGATTTGCAGCACAAAGCATCGACTTCGACCCTTTTTGATCACGATGAAAAAGGTTTGCGCTCACGATAAAAAAGGCTTGCGCTCGTGATGAAAAAGGTGTACGCTCGTGATGAAAAAGGTTTTAATTGCGACGGCGAATGCAAAAAACACACCGGAGGCGCGCGCAAAACCCCATGTTTGGTCCATAAAAACCAATGGTTCATCGTCGAACATCTCTATTTCCTTGATCACGTGTCAACCCCGCCGGCCGCGCACAAAAGTGAGCATCGCCGCCCCCTTGCCGAAAGGCTAAAAAAACCGATGGCCGTAATCTGAAAACAGACTACGACCATCGGCCAACCAAACGCTGAGGCTGCGCGTGCCTCAATTTATTTTTCCAATTTCCACGTTGCGCCGTCCTTCGTATCCTTTACGGCGAAGCCCAGCGCAGCCAAGTCGTCGCGAATCTTGTCGCTCGTAGCCCAATCTTTGGCGGCCTTGGCCTGCTGCCTTACGTCGAGCAGGAGATCTACGGCCTTGCCAAAACTTTCCTCGCGCTGCGCGTTGCCGTCAGCCTCAGGCTTGAGTCCTAACAAGTCGAAAGCAAACAGACTGAAGACGCGCTTCAGAGCTTCCAAGCCGTCGGGCGTGATCGTCGTCTGCTTGTCGGCCACTTGGTTGATCAGTCGGCACGCGTCGAAAAGGTGACTGATCACGATGGGCGAGTTTAGGTCGTCGTTTAAGGCTGCATAGCAGCGCTCCGACAGACCTTCGGCATAGCTTTCCGTAATTTCGCCGCCTTCGTTACCCGCTAAGCGCCCCAAAGTGGCGAAGCCCTCCATCAGGCGATCGAGGCCCTTGCGACTGGCCTGTAGCGCTTCGTTGGAAAAGTCGACCGTTGAGCGATAATGGGCTTGCAAAATAAAGAAACGAATGGTCATCGGCGAATAGGGCTGGTCCAGTTTCGGGTGATCGCCGGTAAAGAATTGCTCCAGCGTAATGAAATTGCCGAGACTTTTTCCCATCTTCTGGCCGTTGATCGTGATCATATTGTTGTGCATCCAGTAGCGCACCATTTGTTCCCCTTCGGCCGCGACGGCTTGCGCGATCTCGCATTCGTGATGTGGGAAGACGAGGTCCATACCTCCGCCGTGGATGTCGAAATGATCGCCCAAGTACTTGCGTCCCATAGCCGTACATTCGCAATGCCAGCCCGGAAAGCCGTCGCCCCAAGGAGATGGCCAGCGCATAATATGCTCCGGACGGGCTTTTTTCCAAAGGGCGAAGTCTACTTGATTGCGCTTTTCGTCTACACCGTCCAATGTTCGGCTCGCGTCAATGGTATCTTCGAGGTTGCGCCCCGAGAGTATGCCGTAGCGATACTTGGTGTTGTATTTTTCTACATCGAAGTAAATCGACCCGTTGCGCTCATATGCGTAGCCGTTATCAAGGATTTTTTTCACGAGCGCTTCTTGTTCGATAATGTGACCCGAAGCTTGCGGCTCA
>CALHPT010000366.1 GCA_938036405.1 uncultured Tannerella sp. | reverse complement strand
ATGACCCATTCAATAAGTAGTCCTTGAAAAGCGGGATTCTCCTCATTCGACTCAAAATAGTTCATCTGGAGAGCATGCTCCCCAATCATTTATTCAAAATAGTCCATCCGGAGAGCGTGCTCCCCAAATCTTTGTTCAAAATGATCCATCTGGAGGGCATGCTCCCCGATTCTTGGTTCAAGGAGATCCCCCGGAGAGGGGCCTTCGAGAAAAAAACGCAGAAAATAAGCCGCTGAGCGGGCCTAATCTACGGGCCTAACGACCATGATACCTATCGTGCGCGGATTACGGGCAGCGTAGGCGTAGAGGGAGGTCGGCTCGACGATGACACGTCCGGCGGCGGAGGAGGCGTGAACGAACGTCACCGTACGACCGCGTCTACAAATGATGCCGACGTGCGAGATGTCTAAGCCAGGGACGTTCGTCGCGAAGCAGACGATGTCGCCGTCGCGCAGGTGGCTGGCGGCAGACGGGATGGCGGCCGTCGGGAGGAGGGCATAACCGGTGCGGGCAGAGATCTCGGCCTCCTTGACGCGCAGCAGGTTGACGCGCGTGGGGTGGGAGCGTAGCGCCGCGTAACTGTCGGGGTGAGTGGACATGAAGGAGAGCCGCGGCTGATAGGGGCGGCCGCCGATCTCGGCGGTGACGTCGCGCACGAGGCCGCGGCGGGCGTTTTCGTAGATCCAGTCGGTAAAGTAGTGCAGGCGGTCGGTATAGTCGGTGATGACGGCCGTGCGGTAGCGTAGGCGGGAGAGTTCGCGGAGGTAAACGTCAAACGTCGGCGTGGGACTTTGGGCGGTGCGGGCTAAGGCGACGGCCGACTCGACGAGCGTGGTGCAATCCCATTCGCGGAGGTTGACCACCAGGCGTTCCGGCTCCCGTTCGAGCGTGGAGGCAACGTAGGGACGGCCGACGAAGTATCGCGCGGCGGCGAGTGTGGCGTCGCCGACGGGGCGCGGACTGGCGGCAGATCGAATGGTCCCCATGCAGCCGTTGAAGGCGGTCATATCTTCCACGGAAAACATCAAGTTTCCCGACCAATCGTCCGCCGAACTCGACGCGATCGCCCACCAGGCGCAGAGCAAGATGCTGATCACACGTTTCATCGCCGACCCTCCTTCGGTTGCGGTTCGTCGTCCTTCGGTTTTCCGTCGAGCAGCTCCTGGAGCTTTAGCATTTCGTCGCGGTATTGGGCTGCCTCGATGAATTCCAGTTTGCGGGCCGCCTCCGTCATCCGACGGCGCGCGCGTTCGATCGCTTTTTCGAGTTGTGGACGCGTCATGTAGCTCACTACCGGCTCGGCAACGAGCGAGGGTTCGGGCTCGGTGTAGGCGTAGGGCACGGCGGACGCTTGTGCGCGATCGCCCAGCACGGAGGCGGAGCTTTGTTTGATGGCGGTGCGGGGGGTGATGCCGTGTGCGCGGTTGTAATTGAGTTGTTTTTCGCGTCGGCGATTCGTTTCGTCGATCGTCATGCGCATGCTGTCGGTGATCTTGTCGGCATAGAAGATCACGCGGCCGTTGAGGTTACGGGCCGCGCGCCCGGCCGTCTGCGTGAGCGAGCGGTGGGAGCGGAGGAAGCCCTCTTTGTCTGCGTCGATGACGGCCACGAGCGAGACCTCCGGCAGGTCGAGGCCCTCGCGGAGGAGGTTGACGCCGATGAGCACGTCGAACTCTCCGCTGCGGAGATCGTCCATGATGCGGATGCGCTCGAGCGTGTCGACGTCGCTATGGATATAGTTGCAGCGCACGTTCATGCGCTTGAGATAGTCCGTTAATTCTTCGGCCATGCGCTTGGTGAGGGTCGTGACGAGCACGCGTTCGTTGACCTCCGTTCGCTGCGAGATCTCCTCCATCAGGTCGTCGATCTGGTTTTGGCTCGGGCGCACCTCGATGACCGGGTCGGGCAGGCCCGTCGGGCGGATCACCTGCTCCACGACAATGCCGCCGCTCTTGGCCAGCTCATACTCGGCCGGCGTGGCGCTGACGTAGACGGCTTGCGGCGTGAGGGACTCAAATTCATCGAACGTTTGGGGCCTGTTGTCGAGCGCGGCCGGCAGTCGGAAGCCGTATTCGACGAGCGTCTCCTTGCGCGAGCGGTCGCCGCCATACATGGCGCGAATCTGCGGCACGGTGACATGGCTTTCGTCGATGACGAGCAAAAAGTCCTTCGGAAAATAGTCCAGCAAACAAAATGGGCGCTCACCCGGGCGCCGTCCGTCCAGGTAACGCGAATAGTTTTCGATGCCCGCGCAGTGGCCCAGCTCCTGAATCATCTCCAGATCGTACGTGACGCGCTCCTCGAGACGCTTGGCCTCGAAGGGTTTGCCCATCTCCTGCAGCTGCTGCACACGTTCGCCGAGGTCGAGGCGAATCTGCCCGAGCGCCGAGTGGATGCGCTCTTGGGTGGTGACGAAGAGGTTGGTGGGATAGATCTGAAGCGTGTCTTGTTCGTCATACTCGCGCCCGTCGACGGGGTTAAATGAGGAGATGCGCTCGACCTCGTCGCCCCAGAACTCGATGCGGTATGCCATTCCGTCATAGCCCTCGATGGCGGGGAAGATGTCGACCGTGTCGCCATTGACCCGGAAGCTGCCGGAGTTAAATTCTACTTTATTATTGACGTAGAGCGCGTCTACGAAGCGGCGGAGCAACTTGTCGCGGGCGATGCGCATGCCGCGCTCCACGTGCACAACTTGCTCTTCGAAGGCCCGCGGGTCGGCCATGCCATAAAGGCAGGAGACGGACGAGACGACCAGCACGTCGCGACGCCCGGAGAGGAGCGAAGCCGTGGCGCGCAGGCGGAGCTTGTCGATTTCTTGATTGATGGCCATATCCTTCTCGATGTACGTGTCGGTGGTGGGCAGGTAAGCCTCGGGCTGATAGTAGTCGTAGTAGGAAACGAAGTACTCGACGGCGTTCTGCGGGAAGAAGGACTTGAATTCGCTGTAAAGTTGGGCGGCCAGCGTCTTGTTGTGACTCAAAACGAGCGTGGGTTTGCGGACCCGCTCCACGACGTTTGCGATGGTGAACGTTTTGCCGGAGCCGGTGACGCCCAGGAGGGTCTGATACGGCACGCCGTCCTCGATGCCTCGCGATAGGGCATCGATAGCCTCGGGTTGGTCGCCCGTCGGCCGGTATGAAGAGACGAGTTTGAAATCCATAAGGGGAAAGGGGGAGGGGAAATGAAAGCCAAATATAAAAGTAGGGGCGTAAAAGCATACGCCCCCCAAGCCCTTTCAGGGGTAAATCGGTGTCGATTGGACCGTTCGGCCCCTTTGGAGGCCGAACGGAGGGTGTATGCCATACGCCCCTAACTAGATACCTTATTCCTCGGGCAGGTGGATGTCGGGATCGCCGTCGTCGCCGGATTTTCCTCCGCCGCCCGTGCCTGCGCCACCGCTGCTGTCCGGTTTCTTGCCTTCGCCGCCGCTTGCGCCACCGCCGCTGTCAGGCTTTTTGCCTTCGCCGCCGGCTCCGGGCTTCTTCGGCTCACCCTCTTCGGGGAGGTGCACGTCGGGCTCATCGTTCTTTTTCGGCTTTTTGGGCTTGGGCTCCTTCGGCGTTTTAGGCGCGTTGGGGTTTTTCTTTTTCTTCTCAGCGGCGGCCTTCTTCTGCGCTTGACTTTTGTTGTGCGTCGCCTTCGACTCGCGGATGCGCGCATTGATTTGGTCGATCAATTGGCCGATGGCCTTGCGATCTTCGTCGTTGGCGGCAGTGATGTAGGCCGCTTCGATGTGCTGGAAGATGTAAGAAGTCATCTTATCGTTCTGAACACGAATTTCTTCGCTTTTGGGAAGAATGGTGTCAGCCGACTTTGTGGTACGAGACTCGCGTAACTTTCTGAATGCGTCGTTTGTGGTGCGAAGTAGGTTGACGATCTCTGTGAGATGCAGTGCGGTCACGGCGGCTGCGGCTTCGGGCTTGGCCAGATCGTCAAGCAGGCCCTTGGTGTGCACCGTTTTGCCGGCCCATCGCTCCTTTTGCAACCCTTTGTAAACGTCAACGATAAGCTTCAGGGTGCGCCCAGCGTCGCAGCGTTCAGCAATAGGAGATTGCGCTGCATTACGGATATCTTGGAAGAGCGAGGTGATAATCTTATCGCGTTCCTCGTCCTTTTTGCCCATATCTTCGGTAGCCTTCGAGGCGCGCACCTCGCGGGTGATCTCACTCTGATCCTTGATGCCGACATCCCATTTGCTAATGTCTTCGGCTTTGAGGAGGATTTTGACAGGGTCAATCTCGTGAACTACTTCGTAAATACGTTGCAGGTAATCGGTGTGGAGGTCGAGCAGGAAATGTCCGCTCGCCGAGCGTTCAATTTCTTTCGGGATAATCATGTCTGTTTTGTTTTTGTGGGGTTATCGATGGTTGCTAAAAAAAATAAGCACTCTTTACTGTGAATGCACTTCGCTGCGTGAGGAAATAGGGTGTATCCGGTGCGGATGCACGCCGCTGCGTAAGGAAATAGGGTGTATCCGGTGCGGATACACTTCGCTGCGCGAGGAAATAGGGTGTATCCGGTACGGATGTACTTTATCGCATAAATGGATAAGGGGCACCGATCGGTGGGGGCTACTTTTATCGATGTATATGATTGAGTAGTTCATGGATGGCATGGCGATCCGTCTCTTTTTCGATGGGCAAATATAAGAGTAGATCGTAAAAACAAAAAAATCAGCCTACGGCGTCCCTTTCCGCCCGGATTGATTTGCGCCGATCACAGGCGGAAAGGGGGAGCGCTGGGGACTGATTTACTCCGGGCGAATGCGCTCGAAGCGGTAGAGCGTCACGCTGCTGCGGACGTCGGAGAGCCTGCGCGTGGAGTGGGCGATGCGGCGGAAGGTGTACAGTCCGCCGAAGCGCTCAGCGAGAAGCGTCTCGTCGCGGTCGGCCAAGAGGAGGGCGCCCTCGGCGGGACGTTCGGCGTCGAAGTTGCGGAAGCGGTTGCCGAGGTAAAAATTGAGGCCGTAGAGGTTGGTGAAGCCCGCGCGGAGGTCGTTCATCACGTAGATTCGATCCCGCTCGGCCGGAAACTCGCTGCGGATGTGGTCGGCAAACTCGCGCGAGGAGGTGCGGTTACGCAAGTTGTGCATGATGGCGCCGTCGACGAAGAGGTTCAGGGCGACGCTCAGGAAAAGCGAGGCGTAGAGGATCTTGATGTTGATCCGCCGTGACATTTGATAGCCGACCGTCAGCAGGGCCAAGGCCAAGATGATGAGGATGACGATCGTGCCGGCCGAGGGGTGGGCGAAGCCTTGCGCAACGGCGCTGACCGTGTCGAGCGTGTCGGCGCGGTCTGTGAATTTGGCGACGATCTCCACCGGGCGCAGGGCACCGGCAGCGGTGAGCACGGCCACGCCGAATGCGGCACAGCCGACGACGGCCAGAACGGCGGCAAAGACGCGTGTGCTACGGGCGCGGTGTTCGGCCACGTAGAGCATCGCCTGCGCCACAAAGAGGGAGATAAAGGGATAGGCGGGCATCAGGTAGACGCTCCGCTTGCTGCTCGGGATGGTGTAGAAGACGAGCGTGCAGACGGCGGCGACGAGGCTGAAAAGGCGTACGCGATCCATCGCCAGAAGGCCGGCGACGATGTGTCGGACGCGGCTGCCGAGCGTGGGGCGCTCGCCGCGTTTGTCGTTCGGCTTGCGGTTGAAGCCGAAGAGGGAGAAGACGAGGAGGAGGGTCCAGGGCAGGAAGCCGGCCACGAGCGTGACAAAGTTGTACCAAATGGGTTCCTTGTGCCCCAGGTCGTACGAAATGGCGGCCTCGCTGAGGTGGAAGAAGCGGCCGAAGTTTTCAGCTAAAACGACGTTGAGGAACGCCTCGCCACCCTGGCGCCACGCCGCGATATACCAGAGCAAGGGCAGAAAGGCGGCGCTGACGCCGATGTAAAGCAGCGCCTTGAAGATCTGCAAGGCGCTGTGGCGGCGAAGCAGGATGAGGTACGTACCGAAGATGAAAAGCGGCAAGATGATGCCGACCGGCCCCTTGGTGAGCACGGCGCCGCTGAGTAAAAGCGGGATGATGACGGGTAGGCCTTTCAAGGCGAGCTTCTCTTCCCACCGGTACATCTGCAGGAGGGCGGCGACGATGAAGCCGGTGAGGACCATGTCGACGCGGGCCGTCATGCCGGCGCGGTGGATCTCGACGCACGTGAGCATGACACAGACGGCGATGAAGGCTTCCTGAAAGCGCACCCGCCGCCCCAAGAAGATGAGCATCATGGCGCCGAGCACGGTGTAGGCCACTGCGGAGGGGAGGCGGGCGGTCAGCTCCGTGACGCGGCCGCCAGGCAGGGAGGCGAGGGCCATCATCCAGTGCGCCATCGGCGGCTTGTAGGCGAACTCGTCAGCGTAGACCTTCGGCAGGGTCCAGTTGCCGGTTTCAAGCATGGAGACGGCCACGGAGGCTTCGCGCGGCTCGCCTTTGGTGGAAAAGTCGCCGGTGGCGATCCAGGGCAGGATGGTGACGAGGCAAAGCACGATGATCGTCGTCACAGGCTTCTGCAAATAGAGGTATTGAAGGGCGGAGGCGCGCATAGGGTAGGGGATGATTAAGTTTTACCGCGGGGCTTTGCGGTAAAGGTGGATAGTGATAAAGAGGTAGATAATGTTCGGGATCCAGACTGCGATCATGGGGCTGACATAGCCGCTGATGGCGAAGGTGGAGGTGATTTTGGAGAAGAGGATGTAGGAGAAGCTGAGGGCGAAGCCGATGCCGATGTTGAGACCCATTCCGCCCTTGATCTTCCGCGAGGAAAGCGAGGCGCCGATGACGGTGAGGATGAAGAAGGAGAGGGTGGTGGCAATGCGTTGGTGATACTCAATCTCGAAAAACTGGGTGTTACTCAGCTTGCGCTCCTTCTGTCGGCGGATGTGGGCGGCAAGTTGCGGCATGGTCATCGTCTCGCAGTCGCCCTCGGAGATGAGGAAGTCGGAGGGCATGAAGGTGAGCGTCGTGTCCTTGCGTTCGCCGGTGGTGATGTGCTCGCGCATGCCGTCGAAGTCGCGGATGACGTAGTTGAGGATGGTCCACCGGTAGAGCGAGTCGTACTGGATGGATTCGGCGGTGAGGCGCGAGACGAGGTTCTTATCCTTGAATCGGTCGATGGAGAAGCGGTAGCCCATCGACGAGAGGGCGTCGTAGCGATCGAAGTAGGCGAAGACGTCCGGCTCGATCTCGAGCTGGATGTTGTGGGCCGACGAGACTTTCTTGTCGCGGATGTGCGTGTTTTGAAAGTTGATCCTGACGATGTTGGCCGGGGGAATGATGTAGGCGTTCAGCAGGTAGTTGGTCGAGGCGATAATGGCCGCCGCGATGAGGTACGGGCGCATCAGGCGACGGAAGCTGACGCCGCAAGCCAGCGTGGCGATGATCTCCGACTTGTCGGCCAACTTCGAGGTGAAGAAGATGACGGCAATGAAGGTGAAAAGCGGGCTGAAAATGCTGATGAAGTAGGGAATGAAGTTGAGGTAGTATTCGAAGACGATACCGCGCAACGTGGCCGTGGCGCGGGCGCCGACGAAATGGTCGATCTTCTCGTTGAAGTCGAAGACGACGGTGATGGCGATCACCAGCAGGATGGTGAAGACATACGTGCCGAGGAATTTACCGATGATGTATCGGTCTATCCGCGTGAGTTTGAGGGAGGGGATACGTAGCATTCAGATCCGTTCCGAAAGTTGTTTCACCATGCCGGCCTTCCACGTCGTGAAGTCGCCCGCCAAGATGTGTCGTCGAGCCTCGCCAACCAGCCAGAGGTAGAACGCGAGGTTGTGGATGGAAGCGATCTGCAGCGCAAGCAGCTCTTCGGCGCGGAAAAGGTGGTGCAGGTAGGCCCGACTATGGAGCAAGTCCACGGCGCAGTGGCCGTCCGGATCGATGGGCGAGAAATCGTCGGCCCATTTGCGATTGCGCATGTTCATCGTGCCGCGGGCGGTGAAGAGTTGGCCATTGCGTCCGTTGCGCGTCGGCATGATGCAGTCGAACATGTCGACGCCCCGCTCGATGGCCTCCAGGAGGTTCGCCGGCGTACCGACACCCATCAGGTAGCGCGGCTTGTCCGCAGGCAGGATGGCGTTGACCAGCTCGATCATCTCGTACATGACCTCCGTAGGCTCGCCCACCGACAGCCCACCGATCGCGTTGCCTTCTGCGCCAGCCTCCGCCACGCGTTCGGCTGCCCGCGTGCGCAGGTCGGGATAGACGCAGCCCTGCACAATCGGGAAGAGGCTTTGGTGGTAGCCGTAGCGCGGCTCCGTTTCCTTGAAACGTTTGAGGCAGCGGCCGAGCCATTGCTCCGTAAGGTTCAGCGAGCGCTCGGCATAGGCGTGGTCGGCGTCGCCGGGGCAGCATTCGTCAAAGGCCATGATGATGTCCGCGCCGATGGAGCGCTCAATGTCCATCACACGCTCGGGCGAGAAGAGATGCTTGCTGCCGTCGATATGCGAGCGGAACTCCGCGCCCTCGGCCGTCAGCTTGCGGCGGTCGGCCAACGAAAAGACTTGGAAGCCGCCGCTATCCGTCAGTATCGGGCCGCCCCAACCGTTGAAGCGGTGCAGCCCACCGGCGCGCTCGAGCGTGTCGACACCCGGGCGGAGATAGAGATGATACGTATTTCCTAAGATGATTTGCGCGCCGACCTCACTTTGGAGTTCGGCCATATGCACGGCCTTGACCGCGCCTTGGGTGCCGACGGGCATGAAGATGGGCGTTTCGATCACGCCATGGTCGGTCGTGATGCGTCCCGCGCGTGCCTTGGATCGGCTGTCCGTTTGGATCACTTCAAAATTCATGGCGGCAAAAGTAAGGTGTGGTGAGCAATCGGGTGGGGGAGGCGTTTGTGTAAACGTATAGGCAAGGACGATGGCGCACCCGATGAGCACCGCGGTTCGGTGGGAGGAAATAAAAAAAGCAGCACACTTGATTTGTGTACTGCTTATGAAGGTTTTTGAAGTGGTGCCACCGGGAATCGAACCAGGGACACAAGGATTTTCAGTCCTTTGCTCTACCAACTGAGCTATGGCACCGTGCCTTGTTTTTTCTTAGCGGCCGCAAAGATGAACGAATCTTTGACT
>CALHPT010000365.1 GCA_938036405.1 uncultured Tannerella sp. | reverse complement strand
GATTCGCTACCCTTGGCAGCAAACGCCCCTCAATCAGATTCTGATTCGCCATCCTTGGCAGCAAACGCCCATCAATCAGAAACGGATTCGCCACCCTTGGCAGCAAACGCCCCTCAATCAGAAACGGATTGGCATCTTACCGCACACCGAGGGGGGCGCGGGTGGTATTTCCCATTTTTTTGCCCGCCGTAATAAACAGACGGATCGAACACGATGGCTAAATGGATCAAACGCACAGTCAAGACATGCCTGCTGGCGCCCGTGGGGGCGGTGGCGGTGGGTGCCGTGTTGCTCTATGTGCCACCGGTGCAGAATGCGGTGCTGAAGGTCGTGCTGCGGCACGTATCGGAGCGCGTCGGCATGGAGATCGCCGTGGGGCATGTGCGACTGTCGTATCCGTTAGACCTGACGCTGCGCGACGTCTCGGTGCGCGACTCGGTGTGCGACACGCTGCTCAACGTGCGCGGGCTCTCCGTCAGCGTGCGGCCGTGGCCCCTGCTGCGGGGCGAGGTGTTCGTATCACGGCTTGAGTTAGACAGCGCACTCGTACACAGCAAGCAGATGATCGAGGGCATGCAGCTCGACGGTACGTTCGGGCGACTGGCCACGGAAGATGCCGGCCTCCTCCTCAAGAAAGAGGAGTTCAAGCTCGACAGCCTGCTGCTGGCCGATGCGGAGGTGACGTTGGTGATCGACTCCATCATCCCCTCGGACACGACAGACACAACCGTCAACCGCTGGCGGATCACGGCCGAGCGACTCGACCTACGACGCGTAGGCTTCACCCTGCGCATGCCGCAGGACACGCTCGGGGTAACGACTTATCTGGGCGATGCACGCGTGACGGGCGTATCGGCCAACTTGGAGGCACAGCGTTACGCGGCCGGACGGCTTGACATCCGCGGCGCCTATGCGGCCTACGATGGCAGCGAGCGGCCACGCACCGTGGGCCTAGATCCGCAACATATCTCTGCCTCAAACATCCGCCTGCTGGCCGACTCCGTGCGCTACCATGCGGGCGACCTGCGCGTGGCGCTTCGTGAGGCGTCGCTCGACGAACGGTCGGGGCTTTCGGTGGAATCGCTGTCGGCTTATGTGCACCTGGATAGCACGGGCGTCTCCGTCTCGGAGGGTATGCTGCGGACGACGCGTTCGTGGATCGACTTCCAAGCGCGCGTGCCATGGGCGGCTCTGAAGGAGCGTCCCGAAGCGGATTTGCAGGCCGAGTGGACGGCAGGTATCGATGGGCAAGACGTGCTGACGGCCATGGGCGAACAGGGGCCGCGACTGATGCGGGCGCTGCCGGACTCGCTGCTCTATCTCTCGGGGCTCGTGGAGGGCAACTTGGAGCGGATGCAGGTGCACGACCTGATGGGAGGCTTGCCGGGGGTCTTCACGTTTGAAGCCTACGGATCGGCAGCGCAGATCATGGACGAACGGCGACGCACGGGGCAGATCAACCTGCTGCTACAGACCGAAAGCCGACAGTATCTCAGCCGTTGGATCCCGGAGCTTTCCGGCGGACGGATTCGGATGCCTGAACGCATGCGGGTGGAGTTGGAGGCGTCGCTCAAGGGTGGCGAATACCAAGGGCGATTGAAGGCTGAGGAGTCGGGCGGACGCATCGAGCTGACGGGCCGCTACCACTCGCTGCGGAACGAGTACGCCGTCGACGTACGTGTAGACAGCCTCCGACCGGTACACTTCCTGCCTCAGGATTCGCTCTACCGGCTCACGGCCGTGCTGCACGCCGAGGGGCGAGGCACCGACTTCTTCTCGCCTCACACACGCGTCAACCTGCGTGGCACCATCGCCGATGTGCATTACGGATCCTATCGCCTCTCCGGCCTCTCGCTCGACGGTTCATTGCTCAACCATCAAGCGCAGGCCACGCTGAACAGCGAGTCGCCTTATATAAAAGGTAAGGTCATGCTGGACGGTGTCGTTCGGCGCGACCGCATGGCAGGCATGATGGTCGTCGATATGGATACGCTCAACCTGATGGGTCTCAAGCTGACGAAGGATCCGCTCTCCGGATCTTTCCAACTCTTCTCCGAGGTTGAGACGGATCTCAAGCGACGCCATCGGTTAGACCTCACCCTGGGCAACTGGGCCATCACCACGGACCAGCAGACCTATCGCCCGAAGATGCTCACCCTACACGCCGTCAGCGACGACGACACAACGCGCCTCTCCTTCCACGCCGGCGATATGGCACTGGTCGCCACCGGCAACGCTGACGCGCCCACGCTCCTCCAACGACTCGGAAATGTATCCGACGTCTTCCGCAGACTGATGGAGCACGACAGTGCCGCCCATATCGAACGGCTCACGCCGCTCCTGCCCACGCTCAACATACAGCTGGAGGCCGCGCAAGACAATCCGCTCTACAACTACCTCCAAGAGCAGAACATCTTCTTCGATCGGCTCACCGTCCACGCCTCCACCTCACCCGTCGACGGGCTACAAGCCAACGCCCTGCTGCTCTCCGTGATGAAGGATACGATGCGGCTCGACACCATCTGCCTCGACATCCGCCACGATTCGATCGAGGGCCTGACTTACGCTGTCGACGTGATCAAGAACCGCTTTCGCGGACAAGACGCCTTCACCGCCGGGCTGCGCGGCCACCTCTTAAACGGAGTGGCAGAAGTCAACGCGCTCTATCGCGACAGCCGTGGCGAAACGGGTCTCCAACTTGGCGTGCAGGCCGAACAGCGTGGCAAGGCATACCGCTTCCACTTCATCCCCGACGAGCCTGTGCTGGCCTTCATGCCATTCAAGCTGAACCCCGAGAACTACGTGGAGATACGCAGCCTAAAGAGCATCTCTGCCGATCTGAAGCTGACCGGACCTGAGAATGCCGCGCTATGGATGCACTCCAGTGAGGACTCTACGGAGCTGGCTGTCGAGATCAACCAACTCGATCTCCAGCAACTGTCGCGCTTCGCCGCTATCCCAGATATGCAGGGGCGGGTCAACGTGGCACTGCGCTATGTGCCCTCCGACGTGTCGTTCCTCATTGCTGCCGACGCCAACATCGACAACCTCATCTTCCGCGGACAGCCTGTCGGCGAGCTCTTGCTCAACGGCGTCTACCTGCCCCTCGACAACAATCGCCACCGCTTCGACGCCCACTTCTACCACAACGAGTCGGAACTGGCGACAGTCTCCGCCTTCTATCGGCAGCCGCAGCAGAAACAGGCGCAGGGCATGATAGACGGCACGATGCAGTTCGATCGCATTCCGTTGAGCGAGCTGAACCCCTTCTTTGGCGGTGCCGTAGATATGCAGGGCGTGTTGCGTGGCCGGTTGACGTTAGAAAGTCGCGATCGGGGTCCGATTTGGAACGGCTATTTGCAGCTGGACTCTACGTCGATGTACGTGAAAGCCGCTGGCACGCGCTACCGTTTCGACGATCAGGAGGTGGACATCAAGGACAGTAAGCTGCGCCTCACCAAATATGGCATCTACACCGCGGGCGGCAATCCGTTCGTGATCAGTGGCACGGTAGACTTCAGCAAGCCGATGAAAGAAACGGCCGACTTGCGCTTGGCGGCACAGGACATGCTACTCATCGACGCCCCCGACGGAGCGCCCGGAGCCATGCTCTACGGTCGACTGCCCGTCGATCTGAATCTGACGGCCCGCGGCCCACTACGCGCGCTCAAGGTTCGCGGTGGCGTGCATGTGCGCAGTGGCACGAACATCACGTACGTCATGCCTAATGCCAACGACGAGCTGCAAGACAACTTCGCCGGGCTGGTCTCCTTCACCTACTTCTCCGACACTGTCCCGCAACGCATTCGCGACATCGAACGAGAGAACGCCGCGCGCGTTGCGTCGATGGGTGGCATGGATGCACAGCTTACGCTGCGCGTTGACCCTACGTCGCGCCTGAAGGTAGACATGGGCGGCGGCGAGCGATCTAACCGCATCGAATTGCGTGGCGGCGGCGACCTTTCCTTCCATTACACCGCGCTCGGGGATATGAACATGAGCGGGCGATACAACATCTCCGGCGGACAGCTACGCTACAGCATCCCCGTGATCCCGCTGACGGACTTCACGATTCAAGACGGCAGCTACGTAGAGTGGCAGGGCGACTTGATGAATCCTTACCTCAACCTGACGGCCCTCACCCGACAGCGCGCCAATGTGAACCTTGACGGGCGATCGCAGATCGTGGACTTCAACGTAGGCTTACAGGTCAGGCAACAGTTGCGCAACATTGCCCTCAAGTTCATCCTCGAGGCGCCTAAGAATGGCACCGTGCAGACGCAGCTGGCCGCCATGGGCGAAGAGGAGCGCAGCAAGCAGGCCATCGGCCTCCTCGTCACGGGTGTCTATCTGGCCCAGAGCGGCACAGGCAACGAGCATCTGGATGTGGGAACGGCCATCAGCAGCCTCCTGCAACGCGAGATCAACAACATGCTCGGCAGCATGGGCGGTGAGGTGCCCTTCTCGTTCGACGTAAACACCTACGACGGTACCGACGGAAAGGGTCGGCGTATCGACTATCTCGGCCGCTTCTATATGGGCTTCCTCAAGGAGCGCATTTACACCACCCTCGGTATGCGTTATTCCACCAACGACCCCGTGATGGGCAACCAGTTCTTTATCGACGAGGCCTCGCTGGAGTATCGCCTCGATGCCGACGGTTCGCGCTTTGTCAAGGTGTACAATCAGACGGACTACGAGAATCTCTTCGAGGGCGAGATCCGCAAGACGGGCGTGAGCGCCATCTTCAGACGTAAGGTGAAGCGCTTAGTCGACCTCTTCGACTTCCGCAAACGCCGCAATCGTACGATAGTGACGGAGCCAGACCCACTCATCCCCGACAAGGATGAGACGGACAAGGAGGACACCCAAGACAAACTCCGCCAGGATGAGCTGCGCGAGGACGCCAACGATTCCACTAACGAACCCAAAAAGAAAGATGAAGAGTAACCCCTGCCTCCCCCTCGTCCCCTTTTTCCTGATCCTGCTGTTCAGCGCGTCCTGCTCTACGACGAAAATGCTTCCCCCAGGCGAAGTGCTCTACACCGGCATCGAGCGCATCGTAGTCAACGACCCGACCAATCAGCGCCACCGCGGTGCGGACGAAGCCATGGGCAAGGTGGAACAGGCCCTGGCCTATCCGCCCAATAACGCCTTCTTGGGCAGTTCCTCCATCCGCACGCCGCTGCCTATCGGCCTGTGGGTGTATAACGCACACGTCGGGAAAAAGGGTCGCTTCCATCAATGGATGTATCGATGGCTCGCGTCGCGCCCGGTGACACTCACCACCGTAAGGCCCGCCAATCGGGCGCTGGCAGCGCAGAACATCCTCCACGAAAACGGTTTCTTTCACGGCAAGGCCGGCTACGAGATCATTCCCGACCGTAAGGATTCGCTCAAGGCTCGCGTGCGTTACCACGTCACCCTCGGCGAGCCTTACATGATCGACTCCGTCCGCTTTCGTCGCATGCAAGGGCGTAACGATACGACCATCAAGTGGCGCGACAAAGACCGTCTGCTTCACAGAGGCGACCTCTTCACCATCGAGAAACTGGAAGCGGAACGCCAACGCATCGCCTCCATCATGCGTAACAACGGCTATTATTACTTCCGACCGGAATACATCGAAGTCCAAGCCGACTCGACGAAGGGAGATCACCTTGTCGACCTACGCGTACGCGTCCGGCGCGACGTGCCCCGCGACTTCATCCGTAAGCCGTGGTACCTGGGACGCACAGCCATCCACCTGATTGGTTACGACGGCGAGGAGCCAACGGATAGCCTCACCTACCGCAATGTTACCATCCACTACGAAGGCAAGCTGCGCCTCCGACCAGCTGTCCTCCGCAACGCGCTTCGCTATCATCGTGGCGACCGCTATTCCCTCGCCGCCCAGGAAGAGACGCAGGCAGCGATGGGCAAACTCCGCACGTTCCGTTTTGTGGATATGCAATACACGCCGACTGACACTTCGGCCGCGTGCGACACCATGAACGTGCGCATCCGTGCCACCTACGACTATCCGCTCAATAGCCGCCTCGAGATCAAGGGCACCATCAACGATAATCGCTATGCCGGACCCGGATTCACTCTGGCGCTGACCCGGATGAACCTGTTCCGTGGCGGCGAGAATCTCTCCGCGTCCGTGTTTGGCTCGTACGAATGGCAGACGGGTGCCCGCACCGCCGGGCATACGGGAATGGTGAACAACTACGAAATTGGCGCACGCGGGACATTGACCTTCCCCCGCCTCATCTTGCCGCACTTTGGCCATAAAGACAGGGATCTGATCGCCACCAGCCGTATCGATGCGCAGGCGACAGTGCTGAACCGTGCGCGATTCTTTAACCAGCTCAGTTTCGGTGGCAGCCTCTCGTACGACTTCGTTCCCAACCCCATTCGCCGACACACGTTCACGCCACTACGCCTCACCTTCTCGCGACTGCTAAGCACCACCACGGGCTTTGACAGCATTGTCGCGCGAAACCCTTCCGTCCGCCAGAGCCTCCAGGATCAGTTCATTCCCGTGATAGAATACACCTACACGCTCGACAACTCCACCGTGCGCGAGGAGCGCAGCAAGACGCGCTGGTATTTCTCGATCGCGGAGGCGGGGAACTTGCTCTCGGCGACTAACCTCCTTTTCGGTCAACGCTGGGACGAGAAGTACAAGACTGTCTTCAAGAACCCGTATTCGCAGTTCCTGAAGATGACCACTGAGCTTCGCTACAATCATTACATTGATCGCCATCAGCGCCTCGCCTTCCGCATCGGCGGCGGCATTATCTACAGCTACGGCAATGCCTCGGAAGCCCCGTACAGCGAGCAGTTCTACGTCGGCGGAGCTAACAGCATCCGTGCTTTCACCATCCGCAGCGTCGGCCCTGGCCACTTCGCCCCGGATAAGAATGATCCGTACGCCTACATTGATCAGATTGGCGACATCAAGCTGGAGGCCAACGCCGAGTATCGTTTTCGCATCGTGGGCGACCTGGCCGGCGCCTTCTTCCTCGACGTCGGCAACGTCTGGCTGCTGCGCGACGACCCATTGCGCCCCGGCGGGCAGTTTAAATGGAAAAATCTGCTCTCGGACCTCGCCACCGGCACCGGGGTAGGCTTTCGTTACGACATCAACCTGCTCGTCTTCCGCTTCGATATCGGTTACGCCCTCCATTTCCCTTATGACACCGGTCGGAACGGCTATTTCAACGCCCCCAACTTTCGCGACGCCTTCGGGGTTCACTTAGCCCTCGGCTACCCCTTCTAAATCCCCGTCACGTTTCGGGCGGCTGCGGCCGCTGGCCAACCTTTCCCCGACGCGTTTCGGGTGGCTGCGGCCGCCGGCGAAGTTTTCCCCGTCACGTTTCGGATACATCGAGGTCTCAGGCCAAAGATGGCAGGCGTCCCTGACGCCTTGATCTTCTTTTGCTTCTTTTCTTCCATCAAGGGAAGAAAAGAAGAACCCCCCTACCTTTGTCGCCGTATGAAAGAATTCATTATCACACAAGAACAGACAGAGCGCGCCGTCCTGGTTGGGTTGATCACCCCCGAGCAGAACGAGGCGCAGGTCAAGGAATACTTGGACGAGCTGGCCTTCCTGGCCGAAACGGCCGGGATTGAGCCCGTCCGACGCTTCACCCAGAAGGCCGACATGCCGCATGCCGTAACCTTCGTCGGGTCAGGTAAGTTACGCCAGATTGGAGAGTATGTGGCCGAGAACGAGATAGGCATCGTCGTCTTTGATGACGAGCTCTCGGCCAAGCAACTACGAAACATCGAGAAGGAACTCAAGGTGCGCATCCTGGACCGTACGAATCTCATCCTCGACATCTTTGCCAAACGCGCGCAGACAGCCCACGCCAAGACGCAAGTCGAGCTGGCACAGTACCGCTATATGCTCCCGCGCCTGACACGCCTGTGGACCCACCTGGAGCGTCAGCGAGGCGGCGTGGGCATGCGTGGGCCGGGCGAGACGCAGCTTGAAACCGACCGCCGCATCATCCTCGACCGCATATCGAAGCTCAAACGTGAGCTGGAAGAGATAGACCGACAGAAGGCCACTCAGCGACGTAACCGGGGAAAGATGGTCCGCGTGGCGCTCGTAGGTTATACCAACGTGGGCAAGTCGACCATCATGAACATGCTTGGCAAAAGCGACGTGTTTGCCGAAAACAAGCTCTTCGCCACCCTCGACACCACCGTGCGCAAGGTGATCATCGACAACCTGCCCTTCCTCCTCTCCGATACGGTGGGCTTCATCCGCAAGTTGCCTACCGAACTCGTCGAGTCGTTCAAGTCCACCCTCGACGAGGTTCGCGAAGCCGACCTTTTGGTGCATGTCGTCGACGTCTCGCATCCCACCTTTGAGGAGCAGATCGAAGTCGTAGAGCGCACCCTGGCCGACATCGGCTGTGCAGACAAGCCCATCATCACGGTCTTTAATAAGATCGACGCGTTTTCGTTTGTCCCTAAGGACGAGGATGATCTCACGCCTCGGGTGCGCGAAAACATCCCCCTCTCCGAGCTTCGCGAGACCTGGATGAGCCGTCGCCCCGGCAGCTGCATCTTCATCTCTGCCCGCGATCGGACCAACGTCGCCGCCCTCAAGTCGCTCCTCTACGAGCAGGTCAAAGCCATCCACATCACCCGTTTCCCCTACAACGATTTTCTCTTTCAGCAGTACGACGGCGAAGGCGAATGAGCCAAGGATGGCATAGACGAGGAACGGATGCCAGAAAAAAGTGCCGGGTACAGGGTGGATCAGCCCTGTATCCGGCATTTTTTTGATCCATCGGCCCAAGTCCGTCCGATCGACCAACCTATATATAATAGGTATAGCTGGGAATGGGTGATCTGCATCAAAAAACTTGGCACGAATCGTTCACCCCCTGCGAGTTCGATAGGTAGGCGTATGCTTTTGCGCCTTACCTCTGGGTACATGAATCCCATCCTCGCTCAAAATGTAATTCCTGAAAACGTATTGAATCCTATCCTCGCCAAGTTTCCGATAGCTGCGGCCATTTTCATCCAATCCTTGCCAAGTTTTCGATAGTTGCGGCCATTTTCATCGAATCCTTGCCA
>CALHPT010000364.1 GCA_938036405.1 uncultured Tannerella sp. | reverse complement strand
CCGAGATGCTCGTACCCCTGCTCACGGTCATCCCGCTCCAGCTCTTGGCCTACCACGTTGCCGTAGTCAAAGGCTTAGACGTAGACATGCCGCGCAACCTCGCGAAGAGCGTGACGGTAGAATAATATCAAGCGCCTCTTTCCGCTATTTCTCACATCGGAAAGAGGCGATTTTTTTGATTTAATCAAGCCGCGGCGCGATAAATCACCAGACAACAACCCTTTTTCAAACCAACGACATGAAAAAAGCTTTTGGATATGGCATGCTGCCCCTGCTTCTATCACTCTACAGCTGCCATAGCAAGACGAAAAACGAAGCCACAACCCAAGACTCCACGGAAGTAAACGCCACAGGACCCAAAGAATCGTCCTCACCCCTGGAGCGCACAGAAACGTTTAAGGCCGGCGGCCACACTTACGTGCTATCCATCAAGCGCGAAGCCAACCACGCCCTGCCAACCGTCAAAGACGAATCAGGACAAGTATATTATGACAACACCGTCGAAGTACGCCTCACGTGCGATGGTCAAGAAGTTTACTCGCACCTCTTTACCAAGGCCGACTTCGACAGCTATTTGAGCGACCAAGAGAAGGCCAATTTAGTATTACAAGGTATGGGCTACGATCCAACTCAAAAAATCAGCACCGTAGTGCTGCTCGGAGCGCAGATCGGAACAGCCGGTTTAGACGGCGACGGCCCCGCCTTCACGCTTGAAATCCCCCTGCAAGGCGGCAATGCGAAGATCACGCCGATCAATGCGCAAGATGCAACCGGCGAGGATCAAATGGACTTGGGCGACTAAGGCAAACGGCAGCACGGAGGTGGCTGAAAAGACAAAGTCGGCAACCACAAGCAGACGCCATCGCGGCACGTTTTCTTGCGGCGACTCATCGCCCCATCATTCCGGCGCCTAATCAACAGAAAATCAGTTCGCCAACTTTCAATCCAAGCTCAATCACGAGCGCGGGCAACCGAATTTCTTGGCTTTTTCTCACGATGAAAAAGGCTTCATCTCGTGAGAAAAAAGGTTTCATCTCGTGAGCGCAGAGGTTTACGCTCACGAGCGCAAACAAAATAGTTGTACGTTGCGGCCTTTCTTTTCATACTTGGTCGAAAATTTGAGAGCACGAGCAGGTAGCCTTTTCTGACGAAAGGTAAAATAAGACGACTTCGATCAACTAACGGCCTACGCTCTGCTGCCGCGGCGGCGCGAGTAGCATATGATGGCGGCGCGTCGACTTCAAATCAGTAGTCTGCGTGAGGCGAAAAAGCAAGGGTCGCGCAACTTCCTGCGGACCAAGCGGCGCAGAAAAACGCGGTCAGCATTTTTTCATTAGTGCATTGTTTTCCCCGCTTCGCTTGCCTTTTTTCAGGCTTTATCGTAACTTCGCAGCTATAAGACGAACAAATACAGTATTACCATAAAAATGGCTCAAAGAATAGAATTTACAAAAATGCATGGCGCTGGTAACGATTATATCTACATCGACACCATGCGCTTCCCAATAGCCCACCCCGAAAAACTGGCCATAGCTTGGAGCGATCGGCACAAAGGCATCGGCGGCGACGGCATTATCCTCATCGGGAAGAACGAAAGCGGCCGCTTTACGATGCGCATCTTCAACAATGATGGTTCGGAAGGAAAAATGTGTGGCAACGGCATTCGCTGCGTGGGCAAGTATCTCTACGATAATGGGATCA
>CALHPT010000363.1 GCA_938036405.1 uncultured Tannerella sp. | reverse complement strand
CGGCCAGCTTCGCCGGCGTCCGTAGACGCCCAGCGGCCCGGCATGCGACATGCCGGCGAGGTCCATTTTTCATTTTGATGTCTTGTGCACGCTTTCATCACGTCATTTGTGCGACCGAGATCTTGTCCGATTGCGAGGGCAAAGGTCTGCAGGTAAACGATGCCTGTCAATACGTAATGTTACCTATTTTTAAAAGTTAATGGAAGTGATAAAAAGAGAGGGGACGCCCTGTATTCAGGACGTCCCCTCTGTAGCCTTATGCGGCGGGGCGGTGTCAGCCGTTCACTTCGCAGCGGGCTTCTCGCCGGGGCGAAGGCGGCGGGCCAGCAGCTGGTTGGAGTTGCTGTTGTAGCCGCGGCGGAAGGGCAGCGCGCGCACGCCTCCGCGACGGTATGCGGCGTAGAGATCCGGCTCGAAGTGGTTGCCGAAGAGGGCGATGGGGCGGTCGTACATGCCGTAGAGGCGGATGTCCCAGCGGCTGGGATCGAAGAAGGAGAACTTGATGCCGGAGTCGTCTTGCAGGATGACGGAGGCCTTGGAGAGCACGGTGTTGCGGATGGTGCTGAAGTAAGCCTTGTGCATGAGGTAGGTGGCGGACTTGACGTAGGTCACGCAGCCGGAGTCGATGGTGGTGAGGAAGTCACGCACGGGCTTGTTGACGGAGAGTCCGCCGTCGGCGATGTTGGCCGAGAAGTAGGTCAGGGTGCGGAGCGTGCGGTGGTCACGGTCGGTGAACTCGATCTCGACGCCCTTGCCGTATTTCTCGTCGCCGCGATAGCGTGGCGCGTGGTCGAGGTACTTGCGGCCGCCGCCGGCGGTGAACTCGAAGGGGCGCACGCGGACGATCTCCTTATCGGCGCGGGCCAGGAAGAGGAGCAGCAGCGGGGTGACGCCATACATTTCCTGGGTCTCGTAGCGCGTGGCCATGAGCTTGGTTTGGAAGAAGCTGAGGCGGAGGATGCCGGAGACTTCCTGCCCATAGGCGGCCAGATACTGCGCCAGTCCGACCTGCCGCGCGTCGGTGCGTGGGTCGGGGACACGGCCCGGGGCTTCCATGCCGAAGAGGATGTAGTGGCGGGCGTTGGGGAAATAGAGGTTGACGTTGAAGTAGTCCGGGCCGCTGAAGGGGTAGAAGACCGTGCCGACCGTGTCTGCGCCCTCGGGCAGTTCGGCGCGGGCCCATTGGCGGATGCTGTCGGCTTGCTCGCGTCGGTGACGCGCCCAGGCCGAGTCGGCGTGTGCGGCGTAGCGTTTCCAGGCGTCGGTGCGGGTGAGTGAGTCGAGTCGTCCGCCCTCGGTGGGGGCCATGCCGGCGATGAATCGGGCCACGTCGGTGAGGTCCCGATCGGGCTTCACCTCGGGCTGCGGGTCGGCTTCTGCGCGGCCTTCTCCCTTCGATCCAAATGCGGAGTCGATGCCGCGCATCCCGGCCTCAGCGGCGTCCTTGAGGCCCGATTGTCGGCATGCCCCGCAGAGTCCCAGCAGGGTAAATCCCAGAATAAGTAGTTTTCCTGTGTTCATTTTTTATTGTTATGTGTTATGGGTTATGAGTTCGATGATTGATGATAAGTCGTGTCAGAGCAAGCAGGCGGGCTTGGGGTCACTCGGCAGCGGGTCAGTTCATGTGCGGCCCCGTGAATCCATCGGCGCCCATCCCGTCGCGGCTTTGCGAGCGCGTGAGGGGCGAGTCGGCCCAGTCGGCAATGTCGCCGCGGCGAAAGGGGTGCTGCGCCCGCCGTTGGTGATTGTTCTGAGCGCGGCAGAAGTCCATGAGGTGTTGCAGCAGGTCTTTCATCGTGCCTTCGGGGGAATAGAAAAAGTCTTCTGCCACCTGCCACACTTCCGGGTTGGGATGTTCCAACTCGCGGAGCAGTGCCTGCCGATGTCGCTCAGCGCGACGGTCGTCAGCGGGTTCTGCGCTCTCGCCCGCCTTGAGGAAGTGGATCAGACGCACCGAAAAGCGCAAGGCCTTTGAGATGACGCCGGGCTTGAAGAAAGGCTCCTGAGCGCCAAACTGCGACAGCGCCTCGATGAGTGAGGCCCGTTCCTCGTCGGTCAGCGGCGGCTCCTCCGCATCCTCGTCGTCCGGCTCTTCCTCGTGGAGATCGTGGCCATACAGCATCTCGGTCATGTAGCTTCGATAGCTGCGGAAATACTCCTCCTCTCGGTCGTCCGGCTCCCGCGTCTCGTCGGCGTCTTCCGAACTGTTATAGGTAATCACCATGGGCTTTCTTCCTTCGTCTTTATATCGCGCTCCGCCAGGCACCTCTCCGCCCCCCCCACCGGTTCGGTCGGGCGCAGCGCCCTGCGGGCTGTTCGTTGGCTCTTTCGGATCACGCTTCAGCGGGGATCCGTCGCTCGTTTTTTTTTTCGGTTCACGTCCATCGCCGGCGACACGCCCTCAGCGACCACCTGACGCGCCTTGTGTTGCTTCATCAACTCCCACCACCGACAGACGGCGTATGCGCCCAGTCCGATGCCCAGCGTGAAGATGCCCAGCACGGATTCGGATGTTTTCTCGACCAGCAAGAAGACCATCGTCCATCCCGTCAGCAGCAGGAAGAGGATCGGCGTCACGGGGTAGCCCCACGTGCGATAGGGCCGCTCCGCATCCGGGTAACGCCGCCGGTGAACGAACACGCCCAGCACCGATAGGAAGGTGAACAGCGACAAGATGAAGCCGGAGAAGGTCACCACCTGCTCGAACGATCCGGAGAGGATGAACAGCAGACTAATGGTGGACTGCACAGCGACGGCCACCGCCGGCGTCCCCCGTTTGCTACGGAGCGACAGAAAGCGGAACAGCCTGTAATCCTCGCCCATCACCTGCGACACCCGCGGCCCAACGAAGATCATCGAGCTGATCGACGACACGAGCAACAGCCCAATCACACCGGCCATCAGGCTCGCACCCGTCGACCCAAAGAGGTGTTGCGCAGCGATAAATCCCACCTGCAACTTGCCCCGCATCTCCTCGTGCGGCACGAGGCTGAGGAACGTGGCGTTCAGCGCCACGTAGGCCACCGCCACAATGGCCACGCCCCACAGCAGCGACCGCGGCAGCGTGCGTTGCGGGTCGCGGACCTCACCGGCCACATACGCCGACGCGTTCCAACCCGAATAGGCGTAGGAGACATAGATCAGGCACACAGCAAACGCCGGGCTCAGCATCTCTCGCCACCCCGTCCCGTCGGGCACAGGCAGAAACGGCTCCTTATCTCCACCGGCCACGACACCGCACACGATAAACGCCACAATGAGCGCCAGCTTGAGCAGTGTAAAAACATTCTGAAAGCGACTCCCCCCGCGCACGCTCCACATATGGACGGCCGTGATAATGACGAGCGCGGCAATAGCAATCATTTGCGCCGTGACGCCCGCCGGAAAGAGCGATTCCGTGTAATGTCCCAGTGCCATGCAGGCCAGCGCCACCGGCGCAGCAAAGCCGATCGTCAGCGAGACGAAGCCGGAGAGGAAGCCTACGGCGGGGTGATAGATCACAGATAGGTAGTGGTATTCGCCACCCGAGCGCGGCATGGCGGCGCCCAGCTCGCCGTAGACGAGCGAGCCGCACAGCGCGATCAATCCGCCCACGACCCATAGGGCGAGCAAGGCGAAAGGGGTGTGGAGGTCGAGCAGTTGGAAGCCGAGCGTAGTGAAGACTCCCGTGCCGATCATGTTGGCGACGGTGAAGGAGGTCACGCCGGTAAAGCCCAGTCGGGTCTCCTTCGGAGCGTCGGCGGTAGGGGTAGAGGCGTGCGTTTGGTGCTTGTTGTTCATCGCTTTCTTTTGGTGGAAGGTGTATGAGTGCCGGAAACGAAGATCATTCGTCGTCACCTAAGGGGATCACCTCGCCGCCGTCGTCCTCGGGTGAATCGGCATCCTCGGGCGAATCGCCGAAAGATCCCTCGAAGCGCTTCATCAGGTTCTCCGCCAGCCAAAGCAACATGCTAGAGGCATCCGTCGCCTCGTCTCCGGTCAGTGGTTTATTGTTCTCGGTGTACAGTATCGGTTCGCCGCCATCCAGAAAGAGCATACGCTCGATGTTGTCGTGGTCGCTGTCCTTCTCGTAGACATAGATAGCCTGGCCGTCGGTGTAGAGGGCCTCGCGGCGGATACGTTGCTCGTCGGCTTCCACCTCTTCGGTGGCATAACGCAGGATGGGGATCACGCTCTCAGGCTCGAGTTCGTAATAGAAATGTAAGCGCGCGCGGAAATGGTCAGAACCGACGTATCGTCGGCCGTATGCGTTGTCGTCTATTGTAAGGACGTACCATTTGCCTTTGGCGCCTGCGCGCTGCAGGTCGGCCACATCAGCCTTGATGGCTGCATATTCCTTGCAAATACCGTCGACTTTCACGTTTTGTGCCAGCGCGGCGACGGTTAGGCCGAGCACTGCCACGGCCATGATAATACTTCTTCTCATACTATAATAATAAGTGATCGGGCTGCGGTATCACTTGTCGCCATACCCCAGAATGCCCATAAACTGCTTCATCAGCCGATCGGCCTTGGCTCGTACCTCATGCAAACTCTGCGCGCGAGACGACCCTGCCACGGGCCGATTATTCTCGGTGAAATCCAGCGTGCTGTCGCCATCCATATAGAGGCGTCGCTCCACCGCAGATCGACCCTTCTCCGTCTTCTGACTGGCGAAAATGAAGGAGGCCTTGCCTGCCTCATCGTACATCGCCTCAGTATACACGCGCTGCGTGCCGCCCTCATAGGATTCGATAGCCATCTTCAACACTGGCGGCTGACCGCCTTCGACGTTGTAATAAAAGTGCGTCTTGGTGCGGAAATGACCGACGCCAGGATAGGCAGCGCCTTGCGGATTATCGTCAAGGATCAGACAATACATGCCGCCTGTTTCTCCCATCTCCGGAAGTTTGGCGATCCACGCTTTCAGCTCGTTGTAGTCCGCACGAATTTGCTTGACGTCTTTGCTTTGCGCATAGGTGACAAAAAACACGAGGGACGCCAGTGCGATGAGTATACTTTTTCTCATAACCGGTTACTGTTCTAAAGAGGAAAGTTGGGGAAGGTTCAGTGACCGCATCCTTTAGCAGCCTTGAACTGCTCGAGCAAACTTTCGGCGCGGTACTTCAGATCTGTGCGTTCGTCGCCTTCATTCGGATAAGGCTTGACGGCGTTATTCTCCGTATATTGAATGATCTGATCGCCCTCCAAGTAGAGTCTGCGATCGTCATCACCTTCGTAATTATTCTTCAGGAAGACGAAAACGGGGCGATTGTCTTTGTATAAGACCTCCGTGTACATCTTTTGTGCAGATGCAGCGTAATGATCGATCGCCATTAGGAGCTGAGGCTCTCGACCTTCGTGTAGCTCGTAATAAAACTGCGTTGTGGTGCGGTATGAGCCAACGGCCGGATAGCTTCCGCCGTAGGGATTGTCGTCGAGGCTGATGCAATATAGCTCCTTGCCGCCCGGCACACGTTGGGGCGACTTGGCGATGGCTGCCTTCAATTCGTTGTAATCCTTACGGATCTGCTGGATTTTGTCGTCTTGCGCGTATATGGCGGCAAAAACGAGTGTCGCCAACGCGACGATGATGCTTTTTCTCATTGGATGCTCCTGTGTAACCGGCTGCGAAATACGCTATTTTTTACCGAACCTCAGCTGAGGATCCGGGTTACACACAGATAGAAAAAGCCTCAAAAGACGCCGCCCAACCAGCTTTTGAACACGATCGGGCGACACGCTTTCTCTTTGCAGACGACGCGCGATCAGTCCTCGGCAAAGCGCCGATAATACTGTCGAATGAACGACGTGGCGGGGTCAAGCAGCGGGCGGGAGAAAGCCGCAAAAAGTTCCTGCTGCGTAGGCGGCGCCGAGGGCTCGCTACGGCGGGTGAGGCGACGTTGTTCGTCGATTAGGGCACGCTCATCGCCTTTATAAGTCGCCCACTCTTCGCCCCAAACAAATCGTCCCGGAAGTACCCCACACAGCCCCAAGCCAACACGCCACAGCCCTGCGAAACCTCCCCCAACCCACGGCAAACGTTCCCCAGAAAAAAGTACCCCACACAGCCTCAAGCCGACGGCCCACAGGGTGCCCACGAGGCGCCAAAGCGCCTCGGCCGGACGCCGCACCGGGATAATTCAAATCCAAGCCTACTTTTGCGTCTCGAAAAAATGAATAAAACGATGGATATATCAGTTGTCGTACCCCTTTATAATGAAGCGGAGTCTCTGCCGGAGCTGCACGCATGGATCGAACGCGTGATGGAGGCCAACCATTTCAGTTACGAGATTATCTATGTGAATGACGGCAGCAGCGACGGCTCGTGGGGCGTGATCGAACGTTTGGCGAAGCAGTCGACGCATGTGAAGGGAATCAAGTTCAGAAGGAACTACGGCAAGTCGCCGGCGCTCCACTGCGGATTTTACCGCGCTGAGGGCGACGTTGTGATCACAATGGATGCCGATTTGCAGGATAGCCCCGACGAGATCCCCGAACTTTATCGCATGATCCGCGAAGACGGCTACGACATCGTCTCGGGCTGGAAAAAGAAGCGATATGACAATCGCCTGACGAAAAACCTCCCGTCGAAGCTCTTTAACGCCACGGCGCGCAAGTTTTCGGGAATTAATCTCCACGATTTCAACTGCGGACTGAAGGCTTACCGGCTGGAGGTGGTAAAGAACATTGAAATTTACAACGACATGCACCGATACATCCCCTACCTGGCGAAGATTGCCGGTTTCAATCGGATCGGTGAGAAAGTCGTCCACCATCAGGCCCGCAAATATGGCGTGACCAAATTCGGTCTCGATCGCTTCGTAAACGGTTATCTTGACCTCATCACGCTTTGGTTTACGTCAAAATTTGGAAAGAAACCGATGCACATCTTCGGGCTTTGGGGCAGCATCATGTTCTTCATCGGCTTCGCCGCGCTCATCGTTGTGCTGGTGATGAAATTGGCCTCCATGATGGAGGGAGATTTGCGCCCACTCGTCACTACCTCGCCCTTCTTCTACATCTCGCTCACGGCCATGATTATCGGCTCGCAGCTCTTTCTGTCGGGATTTATCGGCGAATTGATCTCGCGCAACTCGCCGAATCGGAACAATTACAAGATCGAACAAGAGATTTGATTCCGCTGGGGCGTCTCCATGCACCGTTTGGGCCTTCGGCGGCCGATGATGTGGCTTAAAAAAATGTACCCCGCACACAGCCTGACGCTTTATGCCCCCGCAACACCTATCCCCGCCCCTACTTTGCGCTTTCGGACGAGAAAAAAGTGGGGCGAAAAAAAGTAAGACTCCTCCGGGGGTCTTTTTCTTTTGAGACAATGCAGATGAATCCTTTGTCGCCCTTCATAAAAACATGGCTCCTCGGCCTCCTGCTGGCTGTGCCTACTGTTTTGGCGGCTCAGCATCCGGCGGCTACGGACACGGCGTGGCTGCGACAGGCACGCAGCGGCGAGCTGGAGCTGAACGAGGCCACGCTACGCGCCATCCGCTCCGGCACGCTCCTCTCCCCTTCGCCGGCGGCTGCGGCGCTGCGGCATAGCCTCGCCGACCTTCCGCTTGTCATCACCTTCGACAGCATTCGCCCCACCGGCGGCCCGACAGCCCGCCCCGACCAGCTGCCGCCCGCTGTCTATCGGCTATACGAGCCAGTCCCCCTCTCCCAGCCCAACGCACCGACGGGCAGCTGTATGCTCTCGGCGGCGACGGTTAGCGACCTCCGTGCGCTGCGACGCATCGGACTGCGACGCGCCGGGCATGTGGGCTCGGGAATGCTGTCGACTGGGATCGGTATTCCGGTCAATTTCGAGAATATGCTCCGCTTTGTTTTCTGGCCCAGCCATAGGGCCAAGCTGCACAACGCGCGCCACGCTCAGGCTTATAAATCGTACAGTCTGCTCCCGCTTCCGACCGACGATTCAAACGATGAGATCAAACGTCGCCTCCTCAACGAGGCCATCAACGAAATGCGGGAAAAGAAGAAAGCGACCGAAGAAAAATAACCGCGTTCACCCCAAAAGCCCAAG
>CALHPT010000362.1 GCA_938036405.1 uncultured Tannerella sp. | reverse complement strand
TACGCATTCACGCATTCATTATTAATAGATAGAGACATGATTAAGAAGTATCTAAAGACGTCATTGTACCTCGCCGTAGGTGCAATGCTTACATGGGGATTATCCTCATGCGAAAAGAACGGTGGTTCGGAAGAGAAAGAGCTCACCGAGAAGCAGAAGGAGATGAGTCTGATCGCGAAGCAGTATGCCGAAAACACGATCAACTTGACTTACAAAAACCTCCGACCTCTACGACAAGCTCAAAGCCGCCAAGGAAAAGTTCCTCAAAGACCCCAAGAGTCTGACGCAGGCCGAGGTGGACGAGATCTGCAAGACGTTCATCAAGGCTCGTTCCAGTTACGAGCAAAGTGAAGCCTTCCTCTTTGGTGCCGCCACCGATTTTGGCGTAGATCCGCACATCGACACTTGGCCGCTCGACGTGGATGGGCTGGCTGCCGCGCTCACCAACAAATATCAGCTGGAGAAGCTCGGCGGTGACGAGGACGAAGCCATCGCCTACGCGGCGGGCAAGCTCGGACAGGAGTTGCTTGGTTTCCACGGCATCGAATTCGTGATCTTCCGCAACGGCAAGAACAGAACCGTCGCTGCGCTGCAAGCCAACGAGGACGACGAAGCTTTCACGAAGATCAAAGCCCAGGTGACAGGCGCCGAGGAGCTGACTTACGCCACGGCTGTGGCGGGCGACCTGCGCGACCGTTGCTTCCAGCTCGAGGTAGCGTGGAATGCGGGCGCACCCGAGCAACACAAGAAGCGTGTGGCAGAGATCGAGCTGCCGACTACGCGTAACGGCAAGACGTACACACAGGATCTGCTGGGCGCAACGAAGGCCGGAAGCGGATACGCTACGTGGGAAGAGGTGATGACGACCATCCTCAAGGCCGGGTGTGAGAACATCTGCGACGAGGTGGCCAACACCAAGATTGGCAATCCCTACTCGGGCAAGGATAAGAACTACATCGAGTCGCCGTATAGCCAGCGTTCGTTCATTGACTTCCACGACAATTTGATCAGTATCCAGAACTCGCTCTATGGCGGCATCGAAGGCAATCGCAATGAGGCCATCTCGATCATGGCCTTCATGAAGAAGTACGACGCAGCCCAGGCCACACAGCTCGAAAACAGTCTCAAGGCTGCCCTGAAGGCCCTCGAGGACTGCCAGACGAAGCTCAAGGGTGGCTTTGTGAACAACATCACGAATCCGCTCGTAGGCGAGGCGCAGAATAAGATCAATGCGTTGGATGAAAATCTGAACAAGGCAGCCGAGTGGTTCTCGAAGCAGTAAGCCATCCGTGACGGAAAATCGAAAAGTGAAAGACGAAACAGGCGCTACCCTGCCACTGGCGGGATAGTTCACCGTTCGAGCTTCGCTTTTCGTACGCAGAATAAGGGGCATCGGAGGTGAGCGGATCTGTTCCGCATCCATCCCCGGTGCCCCTTATTGTTATACCTACAAACAACGAAAAGGAATTTCATTATGACAATCAAACACTCTCTCATTCTTTACGCGTTAGGCAGTCTGCTGCTCTTGCCGACTGCTTCCTGCACCGACGAACCCAAGCAGGAGGTCGAGCCGAATGTGCCCGACGCCAATTTTGTGGGTCAAGCCGTCGGCAACTTCTCGGCCGACGAGTGGTATCCCGGAGGCGAACTGGGGACGACCGATAATGTGCTCAACGGATCGTATGCGGACGAGACACCCGCCGTAGAAAAGATGGGTCTCATAGAGCTCTTCAACCTGGGCGAGGCTTTCGACGAACGAAAATATACGATCAACACGCCGCCATTCAAAGGCTGGGGGCCAGCGGCTTCACGCAAGACCTGCTTCGACTGCCACATCCAATATGGCGGTCACGGACTGCGCCAGACTCAGTTTCGCCCCGAGTATGGCAATGGCTACATTATCCAGGTTTATTATCCTGACGCGCCGGGCAGTAACAACGGCAAACCCATAGAGCACATCACCAAGTTTACCCAGGTGATGGCCGCCGCTCCCTTCCTCCCGCCTGTCGATCCGGACCAGATCAAGATCGAATGGAAAAACGTGACGACGATGGAAAGCGGTCTGCCGATGACTTTCCCCGACGGCGAAAAATACGAACTCATCTACCCCGAAGTCACCGTTCCGCAGTCGGCTTTCAATACCTCGCCCCGTCCCTCAGGCTATGAGGTGCGGTTGCTCGTATCGCTCAGCTTCTCCGGTCTCGGACTCATCGATGCCATCCCGGACGACTCCATCATCGCTCAATATCGCCGCGAGGCACGCTATGGCGTACCCCTCAACCCCGCCATCTGGGACAAGGGAGCCAATGCCCTCACCGCCGAAGGTTACAGCGAGCTCAATGGAAAGAAGCGCGTCCGCCGGTTCAATTACGACCTCACCGAGGCGGCCTTGCTGGAGGACGCAGGCCTCTGGGACGAGCTCGGAGTCTCGCGGTCGGACCTGCCGTGGATGTGTTCGACCAACGAATGGGCCCGCGCTATGGCCGAGAATCCCGCCGTCATCGCGGGCATCAAGGCCAACCCCTCATCGCCTTATTACGCCGACGGGACAGACAAAGGCATCGCCAACGCGATTCGCGTCCTGCTCTCGCCTGAGACCAATCAGTTCGACAACCCTATCCACAAGTTCAAGCATGAGATGGAGGACGATAACTACTATGCCTTCGCCGTCTGGCATCGCGGGCTCTCCGTGCCCCGCGCTCGTAACCTGAACACGAAACGGGTGCAGCGAGGCAAGGAGGTCTTCATGCAGCTCGGTTGCGCCAATTGCCACCGCCCGCAGTGGAAGACCGGCAGCGATAATGACATCTACTCGCCCAAACCGGTTAAGAATCGTACCCTGCCGCGCTATCCCAACCAGACGATCTATCCCTACACCGACTTTGTTCAGCATCGCATGTTCATGGTGAACGACATCTTTAACTCGTGGTGCAGAACCCCACCCCTCTGGGGTCGCGGAATGATGCGGGTGAACACAGGGGGTGAGGACCGCTTACACGATTGTCGCGCGCGCAACACCATCGAAGCCATCATGTGGCACGCCTACAGTAAGAACAGCGATGCCTTCAAGACGGTCGAAAAGTTCTACAAACTGCCCAAGGCTGATCGCGACGCCGTGGTGGCATTCGTGAACTCGATATGATTCATCACTTTTCATAGCCTCCTTATCTCACTGATAAGGGCACGCAAAGGCCGAGGAAGACTCTCTTCCTCGGCTTTTTTTTCGCCCCTGCGCTGCGGGCGACACCCCTCCTTGATCAATACGTGATTCATTTTTTCAGCAAGAATCCTATTCCCGTCAAGGATTGGATTCGCTATGAAACATGCTGCCCTTTCCTCGTCCATTTTTCGTCCGTCAGGGTAGGGGCGTATTGCATACGCCCTCCCAACGTCCCCGCAGGGGACG